>JBNAKH010000168.1:0-3829 GCA_052047495.1 Candidatus Pelagibacter sp. | reverse complement strand
AGGTAATGCAAATAAGTTTAGTAAAAGCAAAGTTTTTATTAATTTGAAAAGCGATAATAACTTTACTGAAATTACCGTTGAAGATGATGGTGATGGATATCCAAGTGATATTTTATCCAAAATTGGAGAACCTTATCTCAAATCAACTGATAAAAATAGTGGATTAGGTTTAGGATTATTTATAGGAAAAACTTTACTAGAAAAAAATTTTGCCACTGTTAATTGTTGGAATTCTCAAACAAGAAGTGGGGCTGAAGTAACAATAAAGTGGAAAAATAAAGATTTGTTCAATCTTTAATGTAAATTTTTTTTACTTTTAAAAAGTTCACTCAATTGAGAAATCATGACATCTCCCAATTCATTGACATCTGTAATCTTTATCGCTCGATTATAGTATCTTGATACATCATGGCCTATTCCAATTGCTAAAATTTCAGTTTCAGTTTTTTCTTCAATAAATTTCACAATTTTCTTTAAATGTTTTTCAAGAAAATCTCCTGAATTGACTGACAGAGTTGAGTCATCAACTGGTGCACCATCAGAAATTACCATTAATATTTTTCTTTCTTCTTTTCTTTTTTTTAATCGATTAAATGCCCAAGAAATTGCTTCTCCATCAATATTTTCTTTTAACAATCCTTCTTTTAACATTAAACCAAGATTATTTTTACATTGCCGCCAATGAGTGTCAGCCCCTTTATAAATTATGTGTCTTAAATCATTTAATCTCCCTGGTGTTTTTGGTTTACCCTCTTTATTCCAAAATTCTCTACTTTTTCCACCTTTCCAATTTTTAGTTGTGAAACCTAATATTTCAACTTTGACAGAACATCTTTCCAAGGTTCTTGATAAGATATCCGCACAAATTGCAGCAATCGTTATTGGTCGGCCTCTCATGGATCCAGAATTATCTATTAAAAGAGTTACTACTGTATCTTTAAAATCTAAATCCTTCTCTTTTTTAAATGATAATGAATTATAAGGGTCCATAATTATTCTTGGTAGTTTTGAACTATCCAATAACCCTTCCTCTAAATCAAACTCCCAAGCCCTATTTTGTTTTGCTAACAATTGTCTTTGAAGCTTGTTTGCAAGTTTGGTAATGACATCTTGAAAACCTATTAATTGTTGATCTAAAGTTTTTCTTAATTTTGAAGCTTCGTCAGAGTTTTCTAAATTTTCTGCTTTTGTTATTTCATCAAACTGGCTTGTGAAGATTTTATAGTCTGTATTTAAATCATTAATTGATTTTTTTTGGATAACTTGTTCATTATTTTTTTGATCAGACTCACTATCAATAAGTTGCTCATCAAGTTTATATTCATCTATGTCATATTCAGAGTCCAAGCTCGCTTCAGTCTCTTCATTGTTATTTTCATCTCTAGTGTCATCTAAATTGTTGTCTTGGTCATCATTAGAAGGATTATTTTGACCATCGTCTTGGTTTTCTTCCCTGGTTTCTTCATTATCCTCATTTTTAAAAATATCCATTTCTTGTAATATTTCTGAAAACTTTGAGGAATATTCATTTTGATATTCTAAGTTTTCTTTTAAAAATTCAATGTGTTTATTCATTACTTTATCGAAGTCTTTTTCCCAAAAATTTAACATATTATTGGTTAAGTCATTTAATTCGACGTTTAGAAATTTCTTTAACATATATAATTCAAAAGCTTCCACTACTGGAACATCTTCTTTTGAATTTAATTGGTCTTTTCTTTTTAATTGAATTATTTGATCATAATTTTCCTTAAGATTTTTTGCTATACCTTTCAACATTTCTGAACCAAGGCATTCATATCTTACTTTTTCTGCGATAGAATAAAGAGACTTATATGAAGAATTTAAAGGTAAATTCTTTTTATAAATCTCATCATTTGAAAATTTTTTTTTTAAAGCAGATGAGTCAGACTCTGCTCTAGCTTTAATGAAATCTCTTTTTGAGTTAAGATTTTCAATATCAACAAAATTCAAATCCTTTTTATTTTTTTCATCAATAGTTTTAAGATGAATATCATCAGAAATTACTCTAGCTGTTGAAGTTAAAGCTTGCTTAAGTTTTTCTCTTAAGTTTTCAGCCTTATTATTTTTCATTTAAATTTGAATATTTGCGAGTGACTCTGGTAATTCTTCTCCGAAACATCTTTGATAGTATTCAGCAATTGTATTTTTTTCAATTTCATCACATTTATTTAAAAAAGTGACTCTAAATGCATAACCTACATCTTTAAAAATTTCTGCATTTTCAGCCCAATGCAATACAGTTCTTGGACTCATTACAGTACTTATGTCACCAGCAATAAATCCTTTTCGAGTTAATGATGCAACTTTTATCATATTTGATACTTTTTCTTTACCTTTAGGATTATTTAAAGATTTGTTTTTCGCTAATATAATATCCATTTCTTTATCTAGACTAAGGTAATTAAGTGTTGTTACAATATTCCATCTATCCATTTGACCTTGATTGATTTGTTGTGTTCCATGATAAAGTCCAGTGGTATCTCCCAAACCGACTGTATTTGATGTAGCAAATAATCTAAAAAATTTATTTTGTTTTATGACTTTATTCTTGTCTAAGAGAGTAAAGTTACCCTCGGCTTCAAGAACTCTTTGAATAACAAACATTACATCAGGTCTTCCAGCATCATACTCATCAAAAACTAAAGCTACTGGATTTTGAATTGACCATGGTAGAATACCTTCATTAAATTGTGTAACCTGTTTTCCTTCTTTAAGAACGATTGCATCTTTACCAATCAGATCTATTCTGCTGATGTGGCTATCTAAGTTTACTCTTATACAGGGCCAATTTAATCTAGCAGCAATTTGTTCTATATGTGTAGATTTTCCTGTACCATGATAACCTTGCACTAGAACTCTTTTATTGTGTGCAAATCCAGAGACAATTGCAAGTGTAGTATCTCTATCAAATTTATAATTTTTATCTATTTCTGGAACATATTCGCTTTTTTCAGAGAATGCGTCTACTTCCATCTCAGAATCAATCCCAAATGATTGTTTTAATGAAATTTTAATATCGGGCTGGATGTTAAGATTGGGTGTCAATTTTTTTCCTATATGTATTTTTTAGTTGCGTGTAAGCTAAAGTAATTAACTTTAGTTTTTCTTCATATTTTTTATTTCCGGCATTCATATCAGGGTGAAATTTTTTGACAAGTGTTTTGAATTTTTCTTGAACTTTTTTCCATTTTAAACCTACAGAAACACCTAATATACTAAAGGCTTTAATATCTTTATGGTCAAATTTAAATTGACGCATATGATTGAACTCACTTTTAAATTTATCATTATCCATTTCATCTTTTAAAGTGTTATTCCATAAAACTTTAAAAAAATTATCAGACGAACTAAAACTTTGAGTAGGTTTATGCCAAATCATATCTGACTTTAAAAAATTAATTACTTGATCATCATTCATACCGGAAAAATAATTCCAATTTTTATTAAATTCTTTAACGTGTTCTAAACATAACATCCTATATTTTTTACTATTATCCTTTTCAACAGGCGCTTTATATTCACCAATTTCTTTACAATTATTCCAGTCGCAAATATTTTTCATGATAATATAATTACATTTATGAATATAAATGATTTAATTGCAATCGTAAAAAAAAAATTACAAAATCAAATTGCTTTGGAGAGTATATTGGTTGAAGATAAATCTTTTCTCCATAAAAATCACGTTGGAAACCAGGCAGATAAATTTCATCTTAAAATTTCTTTAGTATCAAAAGAACTTAAGCAAATGAAAAGAATTGATAGTGATAAAAAGATTTACAAAATTTTAAATGAAGAATTAAAA
>JBNAKH010000167.1:0-2884 GCA_052047495.1 Candidatus Pelagibacter sp. | reverse complement strand
TATTAGGTGAAAGAGAACAATCACAATATGGATCGATTACTTTTGATAAACTTAAAGAAGAATGCTTAGCGAAATCAAAAGAATTAGGACTTTCCACTGAATTTACACAATCAAATGTTGAGGGGGAGTTGGTTAATCTAATACAAAATGCTAGAGAAAAGTTTGATGGGATGATTATTAATGCTGCTGCATTTACTCACACCTCAGTTGCAATTAGAGATGCTTTAGAAATTTTTAAAAAACCTATTATTGAAGTACATATTTCAAATATCTACAAACGTGAAGAATTTAGAAAAAAATCTTTAATAAGTGACATAGTTACTGGTGGAATATTTGGCCTAAATGCTCATGGTTATATTTTAGCCATAATTTCAATGCAAAAACTAATCCAAAATGAAGATAGATAAAAAAATAATAAAAGAGTTAAGTGATTATTTGGATGAATTTAATCTTACTGAATTGGAGTACACTGATAAAGATACCAAAATAAAAGTCTCAAAAAATAATATTTCAATCAATAATCAAACAAATCAAACATTATCTAAAGAAATTAGCTCAAATAAAAATTTAGAAAGTCAAAATAATATATCTGGAATTGAAGTTACATCCCCAATAATTGGCACTGCTTACCATGCACCTGAACCTGGAGCTAAAAAATTCGTAGAAGTTGGAAAAAAAATAAAAAAAGGTGACACTATTATGATTGTAGAGGCTATGAAAACTATGAATCATGTGCCCTCAAGTTCTGATGGAATAGTAAAGAAGATACTTGTAGCTGATGGTCAACCTGTTGAGTTTGGCCAAACCCTTATCATTCTAGAATAATGTTTAAAAAAATTTTGATTGCAAATCGTGGGGAAATTGCAGTCAGAATTATAAGAGCCTGTAAAGAATGGGGAATCTCAACTGTTGCTGTTCATTCTGATGTAGATAGAGAAAGTATGCACGTTAAATTAGCAGACGAAAGTGTTTGTATAGGCTCTCATCAACCGGCTAATAGTTATTTAAATATTCCTGCACTTTTATCAGCAATAGATTTGACTAATGCAGAAGCAGTTCATCCTGGTTATGGTTTTTTGTCTGAAAATGCAAACTTCGCAAAGATACTTGAAGAAAATAAAATTAAATTTATAGGTGCTTCTGCAAAACATATTGAAATGATGGGAGATAAAATTCAAGCAAAAAAAATTGCAAAAGAAAATGGATTACCTGTTATAGAAGGATCTGAGGGTGGTGTTCAAGATGTAGCTACAGCAAAAGAGTTGTGTAAAAAAATTGGTTTTCCAGTCTTAATTAAAGCCTCTGGAGGTGGAGGAGGTAAAGGTATGAAAATTGTTCAAAAAGAGGAAGATTTTGAGACAATGTTTTCTACAGCAAAATCAGAGGCAAAAAAATATTTTGGCAATGACGAAATTTATATTGAGAAATTTTTCCAAAATCCAAGGCATATAGAAGTTCAAATTTTAGCTGGAAAAAATGCAACAATCCATTTACATGAAAGAGATTGCTCAGTTCAAAGAAGACATCAAAAATTAATTGAAGAAACTCCGAGTCCAGTTTTGAACGACGAAATTAGAAAAGATTTATTTGATAGAACTGTAAATATGGTCAGAAAAATTGGTTATCAAGGAGCTGGTACAGTCGAATTTATTTATGAAGATGGAAAATTTTACTTTTTAGAAATGAATACGAGAGTCCAAGTTGAACATCCAGTTACTGAAATGGTTACAGGAATAGACATAATTAAAGAACAAATATGGATTGCTTTTACTGGTGAAACAGCTCTTAAACAATCAGATATAAATCCTAGGGGCCATGCTATTGAATGTAGAATAAATGCTGAAGATCCAGAAAAAAATTTTCAGCCATCTCCGGGTACAATCGGCATGTGTCATCAACCATCTGGTTTTAGGACAAGAGTAGATGGAGCAATATTTCAAGGTTATAAAGTAACTCCATATTACGATAGTATGATATGTAAACTAATTTGTCATGGCAGAAATAGAGGGGAGGCTATTCAAAGAATGAATAGATCATTAGATGAATTTGTTATTGAGGGTATTACAACAACAATTCCTTTACACAAAAAACTTTTAAGTCATAAAAAATTTATCGAGTCTGATTTTAATGTAAGTTGGCTTGATAATGAAAAGATAGTTTAATAACAGCTTACTAACCAAATATCATATACAGGGTGATCAAATGGAGTTATAGATGGGCTTGATGAAAACATCCAGCCATTAAAAACAAATACATCGTCTTTATCTTTATTTGTTAGATCACTAACTTGAATATAAGCTGTAATTTCTGGATTATCATCGAATTCAGAATTTTTACACTTCATACTTTTAATTAGGAGATCTTTATGTTTTTTTGCTTCTCCGTTTTTAAGTTTAACTAAAATATTTTTTGAGGAAATTTTATCTAAAATTTTTATATTTGTGTAGCTACCTTCTTGACTTTGCTCAGAATATGCAAAAAAGGGTGTAATTAAAAAAAGAAATATAAATAAATTAAATTTAGTCTTTCCAAGACCTATATTTTTTTTGAATAGCATTTTTATTTTTATTTGGATAATAAGCTGAGTCTGTACCAGTTAAATTCTCTTGATGAGGTTTCTGCCAATCATATTTTTTTAACTCATGATTATTTTCTATTTTATTATGAGTAAAATGTATCCATGAATACCACTCAACTGGTATTTTTGATGCGTCAATTTCTGCAGCATAAATCACCCATCTTTTTCCATTTTTAGATTTATAATATTTATTTCCTAAATGATCTGTACCTACTAATTTACCAAATAAAATTGTTTTTATTCTGGTTCCAAAAGTATCTCGATTCCACCAGGTGAAAATTTTTTTTATAAATGTCAACATAATTA
>JBNAKH010000166.1:0-7334 GCA_052047495.1 Candidatus Pelagibacter sp. | reverse complement strand
TTAATTTTATTTTATATAATATATATTTAACTTGCTTTCCTTATTAATGGAACTAATTGAGATAATAAAACTCCACTTAATATAAAAAAACAACCAAGTAAATTATTAATACCTAATATTTGATTTAAAAGAAACCAGGCGGCAATTGTTGCAAACACACCCTCCAAAGAAAAAATTATTGCTGCTGGTGCTGGAGTTATATTTCTTTGAGCATAAATTTGTAAAACAAATGCAAAACCACCTGATAAAATACCAGCATATAAAATCGAGTCTATTTCATTTAATATATTAGCGATTACAAATTCTTCAGAAAATAAACCTATCATAAATGAGAATAGAGCAACTAGTAGAGTTTGAATTGCACCAATAGTCAATGGTAGATTGTACTTTTTGACAATCATACCAGTAAAAATAATATGTGTACTCCAAAATAAAGCTCCTAATACCACAAGGGTATCACCTAATCTTACAGTTGCATCTTGAAAATTTGTTAATAAATATCCTCCGATTAAACATAAAATTACTGATGGCCATACACTCCAGTGTAAAAAATCTTTTTTAAAGATGAAAATAATTATTGGGACCATTGGCACATAAAAAATTGTAAAAAAAGCAGCATTTGCTACATCAGTATAAAGCAACGCAACCTGTTGTAATGCTGAGCCCAAAAATAATGATAGTCCGATTAAAAAGGACAGGATAACGAATGTTTTTGTATCAAACCTAAATTCTTTTTTTAGTTTTTTTGCTTCAAACATTAATGCTAAAGGAACGATTGCTAAAAAACCCACAAAAAATCTTACTGAATTAAAAGTGAATGGGCCGATGTCGTCCATGCCTGTATCTTGTGCAATAAACGTGGTCCCCCAAATGAAAGTGCATAATAGTGCACTAAATAATGAGAGAGTTTTTGACATATTTTTACACAGCTAATTTGTAAGCAAAATTTTTTCCAAGATTGTCTTTCAAATCGTTGTTAAATCGAGCTGCTTCAGCTCCATCAATTATTCTGTGATCATATGATAAAGATAAAGGTAACATTGTTCGTGTAATAAATTTTCCATCAATAAAAATTTGTTTTTTTTGAGATTTGCCAACTCCCAAAATTGCAACTTCAGGATAATTAATTATAGGTGTAAAAAAAGAACCGCCAATACCTCCTAGACTTGTTATTGTCATGGAACCACCAAATAATTCTTTTTTATCAATTTTAAGATTCCTGCACTGATCACTTAATTTTTTAAGTTCGTTGCCAATTAATGAAATATTCTTATTATCAGCATTTCTTAGTTTTGGCACCATAAGTCCATGCTTCGTATCTACTGCTATTCCAATATGGTAATATTTTTTTAAGGTCATTTTTCCTTTATCAATTTCATCTATAGATGAATTAAAATTTGGAAATTTTTTAAGTGATGCAGTTAATGCTTTGACGATAAAAGCTAAAGGAGTAATTTTTTTTTTTTCTCCAGTGTAAATATCTGTAAGAGATGTTCTAAACTCCTCTAATTCAGTTATATCTGCTTCATCATGATTGGTCACATGGGGAATATTGGTCCAAGAATTCATAAGATATTTAGACGAAAGTCTCTTCACTCTTGGAATATCCTTTATTTCTGTTTTTCCAAATTCAGAGTGAGGATATTCTAGTTCTATCGTTTCATCTTTTTTGAATTCTTTTTCAGAATTTATCTCAGGTTTATTTGCTACAAATGACTTTACATCACTTTCAGTTACTCTTCCTAGTCTTTCACTACCTTCAACTTTACTAATATCAACACCAAGTTCTCTTGCAAATTTTCTGACTTTTGGTGAGGCTGCAGTTTTTTTAGAAAAATCTTTTACGATAACATTTTTTGAACCAACTTCTCTTCTAATTTCTATTTTTTTTTCCTTAGTATTTTCTTTTTTAATTGTTTTTATTTCTTCAGTTTTTAATCGAGTTTCATCTTGATTGTCTTTTAATTCAATTTCTAATATTTTATCACCTTCAGAAACCTTATCCCCAACATTTAAATTTAATTCTGTTACTATTCCATTATGTAATGAGGGTATTTCAACACTAGATTTATCACTTTCAATTGTTATTAAAGGATCATTTTTTTTAATCTCATGACCCTTTTTGACTATAATTTCAATAACCTCTACATCTTTAAATTCACCAATATTTGGAACTTTTATATCTTTTTTGGGCATTCTATAATTTTGTTGGCATAGGTTTATCAATATCAATCTTATACTTTTTGATTGCTTCTTTTGCATATTTTGATGCAATAAGCTGTTCCTTAGCTAAAATACTCAAACCATATGTTGTGATATGTTCCTTATCAACTTCAAAAAATTTTCTTAACTTCTTTCTTGTATCACTTCGACCAAATCCATCCGTTCCTAATGAATAAAAACTTTTATTTACGTATGGTCTAATCTGGTCAGAATTCATTCTCATATAATCAGAAGCTGCTAAAATTGGTCCTTCAGTATTACCCAAACATTTTTCTACATAGCTTTTTTTAGGCTCTTTATCAGGATTTAGAAGATTGTATCTCTCTACCTCAAGGCCATCCCTTCTTAATTCATTAAAGCTGGTTACACTCCAAATCTCACTATCGATTTGATACTCATTTTGTAATATTTCGGCACCAGCTATCATTTCTCTTAAGATTGTGCCAGATCCAAGAAATTGAATTTTAGTTTTTTTATACTTGTTAAACTCCTTTATTTTATACATTCCTTTTAAGATACCATCCTCACATGATTTATCTTTTGGCATTTCTGGATGAGGATAATTTTCATTCATGGTCGTAATATAATAGAAAATGTTCTCTTTTTTCTCATGCATTCTTCTTAAACCTTCTCGAAAAATGACTGCAAGCTCGTAGTGAAATGTTGGATCGTATGATCTGCAATTAGGAATAGTTGAAGCCATCAAATGACTATGACCATCTTGATGTTGTAAACCTTCCCCAGCAAGAGTTGTTCTTCCAGCGGTTGCTCCGATCAAAAACCCTCTGGACTGGCTATCAGCACCCGCCCAAGCAAAATCACCAATTCTCTGAAAGCCAAACATTGAGTAAAAAAGATAAATTGGGATCATTTCTATATCATGGTTTGTATATGAAGTTCCTGCAGCGATCCAAGATGACATCGCTCCAGCCTCGTTAATTCCTTCCTCTAAAACTTGACCACTCTTTTCCTCTTTATACGAACTTAATTGAGCAGAATCTTCTGGCTCATATTTTTGACCTTCATGAGCATAAATCCCTATTTTTTGGAAAAAACCCTCCATTCCGAATGTTCTAGCCTCATCAGGTATGATTGGAACCAGTCTTGGTGCAACATTTTTATCTCTCAAAAGGTTTGTTAACATTCTGACCAATGCCATTGTGGTCGACATTTCTTTTTCACCTGTAGAAACTTTCATATTATCGAAAATATCTTTTGGTGGTGCTTTAACAGGTTTCGCGTAAGTTGTTCTTTCAGGAATAAAACCACCCAGTTGAATTCGTCTTTCATTTATGTATTTAATCTCTGGAGAATTTTGATCAGGCTTGTAGTATTCAATATTCTTAACTTGTTGATCTGTTAATGGAACATCAAACCTATCTCTGTAATACATTAAGTCGTCAATATCTAACTTCTTAGTCTGGTGAGTTGTATTTACACTCTCACCACTTTTGCCCATTCCATAACCCTTAATAGTTTTTGCAATTACAACTGTAGGACTTCCAACATTTTTAGATGCTTTATCATAAGCTGCAAAAACTTTATGAGGGTCGTGACCACCCCTGTTTAATCGCCAAATATCTTTGTCTGAAAGACTAGAAACCAACTCTTTGGTCTCTAAATATTTTCCAAAAAATTTTTCTCTCACATACGCACCGTCCCTTGCTTTCATTGCTTGATACTCGCCATCGACAGTCTCATTCATTGTTTTAACTAAATGACCTGTTTTATCATTGGCAAGCAATGGATCCCAATAAGAGCCCCAAATAACTTTTATAACATTCCATCCTGCACCTCTAAAAATTCCCTCTAATTCCTGAATTATTTTTCCGTTTCCACGAACTGGTCCGTCTAGTCTTTGAAGATTACAATTTACAACAAATATTAAGTTATCTAATTTTTCTCTTGCGGCTAAACCAATCGCGCCTAAAGATTCAGGTTCATCCATTTCTCCATCACCTAAAAATGCCCAAACTTTTCTACCTTCATCTTTGATGAGACCTCTATTGATTAAGTACTTCATGAATCTTGCTTGATAAATTGCAAGCATTGGACCTAATCCCATGGACACTGTTGGAAATTGCCAAAAATTAGGCATTAGCCAAGGATGAGGATATGAGGAAAGACCACCAGGGTTTACTTCTTGTCTAAAACTATCTAATTGTTTTTCGTTAAGTCTACCTTCTAGATAAGCTCTAGCGTACATACCTGGAGCGCTATGACCTTGAAAATAAATTAAATCTCCACCAAATTTATTATTTTTAGCTCTCCAAAAATGATTCATACCAACATCGTAAAGAGTTGCAGCAGATGCAAAAGTTCCAATATGCCCTCCAAGTTCTGGGAATTTTTTATTTGCTCTAACTACCATTGCGGCAGCATTCCATCTAATTAAAGATCTAATTCTTCTCTCTATGTTTTGATCTCCATTAGATTTTTTTTCCTCGTTAACTGGTATAGTGTTTATATAAGGAGTATTTTGCGTATAGGGTATATTGGCACCCTCCATATAAGCTTTGTTAATAAGTTCTTTAATTAAATAATGTGCCCTCTGATTTCCGTCTTTTTCTATTACTGCTGACAAAGACTCTAGCCATTCAATTGTTTCTAGTGGATCGATATCCCCTTCTTTAACCACTTGGATTATTTTTGGTTTTTCGGTCTCAATTATTTTTTGTGGAATATTTTGGTCCTGATGTTTTCTTAAAGTACTCTCAGCTTCTTGAATTAAATTTTCAGTTTCTTTTGGAACACTTTCTTTTTGAGATAATGATTGATTTAAAGAAATATTTATTAGTAGATCTCCCTTTGAAACCTTATCTCCAACTTTAACATTTACTGACTCGACTTTGCCAGAAAATATTGATGGTATTTCAACACTCGATTTATCACTTTCAATAGTAACAACAGGATCATTTTTTTTAATATCTTGACCCTCTTTTACTAAAAGTTCTATAACTTCCACGTTCTCAAAATCACCTATGTCAGGAACTAACAATTTTTCAGTCATTTTTAAAAGTTTTATACATAAAAAAAATTTACTTAATCTTTAATTTTAACACATTCTATCCAATTTTTTGACACTCTTTATTGAAATACTCAAATAATGATTAAAAAGTTATTAAATATATTTATTCAACCAAAATTCAACACATATAAAGATGCTAATGTGTGGATCCAAAAAATCTTGTTAGAGGAAAAATACGGAAAAATTAATTCCTAAATTTTTTCTACGCATAGCGCAATTCCCATACCGCCACCTATACAAAGTGCGGCACAACCTCTTTCTTTATTCTGTTTTTTCATTTCATGTATAAGTGTCACAAGTATTCTTGCTCCAGATGCACCTATTGGGTGACCTAAAGCAATAGCCCCACCATTTACATTAACTTTGTTTTCATCAATACCCAATTCACTGATAACTGCTATAGCTTGAGCGGCAAAAGCCTCATTAATTTCAAATAAATCGATTTCATTTAAATTCCAATTTACTTTTTTTGATGCTTGGCGGATAGCTTCTATAGGACCAAGACCCATTAAAGACGGTTCCAAACCAACTGATGCCCAGGAAATAATTTTGGCCAATGGTTTAAGTGAATTATGTTGAGCTTCCTTAAATGTAGTTAATAATAAAGCAGCTGCTCCATCATTTATACCAGATGAGTTTCCGGGTGTCACAGTCCCACCATCTTTAAAAGCTGTTTCTAATTTTTCTAAATCAGATAATTTTAAATCTTTTCTTGGGTGTTCATCTTTTTTTAAAATAATACCTTTGTGATTTATTTGCACTATTTCATCATCAAATTTATTATTTTCAATTGCAATTTCTGTTTTTTTTTGTGATTTAAGAGCAAATTCATCTTGTTGTTTTCTAGAAATATTAAACTTTTTTGCAACATTTTCAGCTGTAACTCCCATGTGGTAATTTTTAAAAGCATCAGTTAAACCATCGTGAATCATAGTATTGATTAATTGATCTTTTGAAATTTCTTTTTTCTCTGAATAAAAATAAGAGTAAGGTGTCATCGACATATTCTCTTGACCCCCACAAATTACATTATTTGCATCTCCTAATTTAATTTGTTGATAACCTGAAATAATGGCCCTTAGTCCTGATCCACAAACTTGGTTTACTAAATAAGCAGGTTTGGATACAGGGATCCCAGCATTTACTGCTGCTTGTCTCGCAGGGTTCTGTCCTCCAGCAGCAGTCAAAACCTGGCCCATTATTACTTCATCAATTTGATTATTAGATATTTTACTTCTTTTCAAAACCTCATTTATCACGATAGTACCAAGTTGATCTCCTTTCAAATCTTTTAATGATCCCTTATAAGTGCCTATAGGAGTCCTAACTGCACTACAAATAACCACGTCATCAGGTTTGTTGTTCATAAATTTTAATTTTATCTTATCATTAAAATACACTAAATATTGATATACTATAAACAAATATATTTATAAATGCGCCTGTAGCTCAATTGGATAGAGCGCTTGGCTACGGACCAGGAGGTTCTGGGTTCGACTCCTAGCAGGCGCACCATAAAAAAGGAAAATTATGTTAAAATGGTTAGAAAAAATATCTCTTCAAATGTCAGTAATATATTTTTTTGTTTCTATTTTTGTAATTATATTAATCTTAACTTTTGTATTATAAAAAATTATGTCTAATCAATTTGAACAAATCAGTCTCAAACCAGGTTTTATGAAACATAACGGAGGCCTTTTATTTAGAAATATCTCTGAAAATGAATACGAATTTAAATCAACGATTAATAATAATCATTTAAATGCTGCAGGAATTACTCATGGGGGTTATTTGTCTGCACTGATAGATGCTGGTGCCGGCACAGCAGCACATAGATCAGCTGATAATGCGCCCTGCGTAACAATTTCTTTAGATATAAAGTTTATTGGATCATCAAAAGTTAATGATGAAATCTACGGGAAAGTTAAAATATTAAAAAAAACAAAAACTCTTGTATTTTTATTTTGTGAGTTAAATTGTAATGGCAAGATAATTACTTCAGCATCAGGAATTTGGAAAATTTTAAAAATTTAAACAACTGACTAAGCATTCAGCACATAATCTTTATAATTAATTTAATTAT
>JBNAKH010000165.1:0-1487 GCA_052047495.1 Candidatus Pelagibacter sp. | reverse complement strand
ATTAAAAAATTTTTGTTTTGGAAATCTAATAAAGAAAAATCGTCAGATTATCCTTCTTTTCTTTGTTATTATTTAGATTATTCAGAAGGTAGGAGCGACCCTATCAAAAGAAAATTATATCCCTTTGAAGATGAAAAACTTGGTCTTGGACATTTGAAAAAACTAATCGATGAAAATGTCAAAAAGGGTTGGGAGAAACACAATGGCTAGAGAACTAATTCTTAGTCTCAATAAAAAGACCTCAAGTTTTGGAATATCTAAAATTGATAGAAAAAAACTTTATGGTTTCAAAAAAAGACTTTATTTGGATGAAAAAGGCAAAGAGTGCTCAAGAGCTAATTTAGAAGAAGAAACTGGTATTGTTTTTGTTAGCAGTGATATCAGCAGCTCTTATTTAGATCATAAAGGTAATTTTATCGATAAAAAGGAACTGGAAGCAATTGATGATAATGGCAAAAAAGTAAGTAAGGAAGATTCAACTCTTGGCAAAGATGTGCAATTAAAATCTGCGTCTGAAGAAGATGCATTAAATTTAAAAGTTAATTCAGTCTACCACTTAGAACCTAAAGATTTTGATAAAGATTTAAAATCGAAATTGGATAAAGGTGAAATATTTAGTTTTCCTTTTAATTACTATTCAGATTTTAAATTAGAAGATGGAATTATTTTAAAAGGTGAAAAGGATTATTTTGCTTTAATTGGAAGAAAAACGATGTGTAATTGGATTGGAGAACACAGTGATGAACTTCCTGAAGAAGTGGAAGAATTTGAGGATAATGATTTAGATTTTGAGATGATGTAATGACTACAGCTTTAAAAGAAATACATATAGAAAATTCAAAGAAAAGAGATGCCAGTGTCAGGTTTGTATCTTTAATAAGGGAAAAGGATCCAAAACTTGCTTATAAAGGTAAAACTATCAAAAATTCTAGATTATTGATTAGTTCTGATGAAACTTCAGAGGACAGTTTGATCAACAAACATAAATCTAAATTAGCAGAAAGTATTTTAAAAGAGGATGTGGACGTTGATATTGAATATGCAGGAAAATTTATTGGTGATATCGATAGAATTTTATTTAACTCCAAAAATGAAATCCTTTATTCACCACCTAAAATCAAAGAGATTTTATTCAATAAAGATGGAAAACAAGTAAAAAAACAAGATCCAAAAGAAATAGTCCCCAATGTAAGAGATGACACTCCTCCCCTTAAATGGACAGGTAAGTTTTTTAAAAGAGAAGACGTATTAAAAAAATTTGTAATTAATAAAAGTATCCAACTAAGACACACTGATGGTTTAACTTTTGAATTTTTATACGATATGGCAAAAACACTAGATGATAAAAAAAGTCTGATGTTTTTAGGGGGCGGTAAATCTGGCAAAGAGCCTTTAATATTTCAAACAAATGGAAGTCCATATAGAGGATTTTTAGATGGTAGAATAAATAAAAAACAATACCAATTAATTTTAAGACTAAGCAATAT
>JBNAKH010000164.1:0-2301 GCA_052047495.1 Candidatus Pelagibacter sp. | reverse complement strand
ATATTTAATGAAATTTTTGAAATTCAAAAAAAAAGAATTCATAGCGCATTACTCAACTCAAGCTCAGAAGAAGTCATTAACTTTGATAACGTTTTAAAAAAAATAATTAATGGATAATTTTGTAGCTCATATTTTAGTTGTTGATGATGATGAAGGTATCAGAACTCTTGTTAAAAAATATTTAAATGAAAATAATTACCTGGTTACAACTGCAAATAGTGCAGAAGATGCTTTTGAAAAAATACAAATAATCAAATTTGACCTAATCATACTAGATATTATGATGCCTGGAAAAAGTGGCTTAGAGTTTATTAAAGAAAATCAAAAAAAACTGGATACACCTGTGATCTTACTAACTGCAAAAGGCGAAGCAGATGAAAGGGTTGAGGGTTTAGAAGTTGGTGCTGACGACTATCTTCCAAAACCCTTCGAACCTAAAGAGTTAATACTGAGAATTCAAAATATAATTCAAAAAACAAAAAAAAGTGATCAAAAACGTGTAATACAATTTGAAAATATTAAAATTGATTTGAATAAACAACTTATTGTAAAGAAAAATACAGAATACAAAATTAACAACACAGAGAAAAAAATTTTAGAAAAAATGATTAATAATCCTGGTAAAACTTTTTCACGGGAAGATATTGGTATTCTAACTGAACTTGATAAAGAGAGATCAATAGATGTTATAATTACAAGACTTAGAAAAAAAATTGAAATTGATCCAAAAAATCCTAAATTTTTACAAACAATTAGAGGAGCTGGATATGTTCTATGGATTGAGTAAATTTTTTAAAGATATACTTCCAAAGAGATTATTTTATAGAGCTTTACTAATTGTTGCTGTTCCAGTCATAGTTTTACAATTGGTAATTACTATTGTTTTTTTTGACAGCCTTTGGATCAAGACTAATAAAGGTATGACTAAAGCGTTAGTAAATGAAATTAATACTTTTATTGAAGTTTATTCTGATGAAATTTATAAAAAAGATGAAATTAAAAATGTTTTTTCAGTTTACCAAGACTTAAATATAGATTTTGTAGAGAACAAAGATTTTATTTATACTTTTGATGAAAGATGGTTTAGCCCGATAGATAGGACTTTAAGAAGAGAACTCAAGTCAAAATTTGGTAATGGAAATTATTGGTTTGATACAACCTCATACAAAGAATTAATTGATATTAGAATAAAGTATCAGTCTGGGTATTTTAAGTTTTTAGTTCCAAGAGATAGGGTGACTACTTCCTCAGCTCGTATCTTTGCACTATGGATAACAGTTCCTGCAATCATAATGATTTTAATTTCATTAATTTTTTTAAAAAATCAAACTAGACCGATAACTAATCTTGCCAAAGCAGCTGAAAAATTTGGTCGTGGAGAAGAAATTGATGAGTTTAAACCCTCTGGTGCAGCAGAAATCAGACAAGCTGGTTATGAATTTGATAGAATGAGAAAAAGAATTTTAAGACATCTTAATCAAAGATCAGAAATGTTATCTGGCATTAGCCACGACTTAAGAACTCCTTTAACAAGAATGAAATTACAAATAGCATTTATAAAAGATAAAGAATTAAGTAAAAAATTATCTGAGGACATTAATGAAATGGAAAAAATGCTTAATGAATATTTGCAATTTACTAGCTCGTCTTTCCTTGAAAAGGATGAAGAATTTAATATTAGCGAATTAGTTGATGAAATAGTCAAAAAATATGAAAATGAAAATATATCATCCAAAATTTCACCTAGAATTTATATAAGTGGTAGAAAAAACTTAATCAAAAGATGTGTTAACAATCTTATAGATAATGCAATTAAATATGCAGAAAAAGTAAATGTAGATATTACTAAAAGTAGTAACAACTTATTCATTAAAATTGAAGACAACGGACCAGGTATTCCTGAGGCAGAATATGATAATGTTTTCAAACCTTTTTATAAAATTGATAAAGGTCGAGCTGAGACAAAATCAAGCGTTGGACTTGGATTATCCATAGCTTCGGACATTATCAGATCACACGGAGGAAATATTAAATTAGCTAAGTCGCCAATGGGTGGTTTAGAAGCTAAGATCTTTTTGCCTTTTTAGTTTTCTTTTTTTTTGTAAGTTTTAATTGATCAATTTTTTTTTCTAAATTTTCAACTCTTTTTGAAAGAACTTCAAACTCATCTTTACTTGTTAACTTCATTTTAAAAACTATTTCATCTCTTTTAGATTTTAAAATAGTCATAATTTCATTGGCTATATCTTTTGACGATACTAAGCCTTGTTCAAATAATTTAGCTAGTTTTTCAATTACAAA
>JBNAKH010000163.1:0-3042 GCA_052047495.1 Candidatus Pelagibacter sp. | reverse complement strand
TTTTATTATCTTCTCATCATTCTTGATTATTTCAAAGAGTTTTTCTTCTTTAATATTTGGTTTTGTTTTAATTAAACCTCTTTTTTTTCCATTTACTTGTATAACAATATTTACATAGTCCTCTTTTAACATTGACTCGTCATATTGTGGCCATTTGAAATTTTCTATTTTAAGAGTGCTTAAACATTCGTTAGCTAAATGAGGGATAATAGGAGTCATTGTTATTAAAATTTTTTGATAATTTTCAATCAATGTATTTTTTGAGTACTTTTTCTCAATTTGTTTATTTAGAAAAGAATACATCTCATACAAATTTGCTACAATCTTATTATAGCTAAAACTCTCAAGATTATCGTAAATTTTTTTTATATATTTGTTTGTATACTTTTTGATTTCGTTATCATAATCTTCTTTATGGTTTTCGTTTATTTCATGAATAATTTTTTGATTTAATCCCCAAAGCTTTTGAATGAATTTAAATGATGAAATTATTCCTTCTTCTGACCATTGCACATCTTTTTCTGGGGGGCTGTCGGATAAAATGAATAACCTTGCTGAGTCGGCACCATAATTAGAAATAATATTTTCTGGATCAACCGTGTTTTTTTTTGATTTAGACATAGACTCAGATGGTCCTACTGAAATTAATTTTGATTTGTCATTTTTCAGATATTTTTTACCATCAATATTTACTATTTCTTCAGGGCTTATCCAATTATTATCCGAGTCTTTATAAGTTTCGTGACAGACCATTCCTTGAGTAAATAAACCACTAAAGGGCTCTAATATATTAAAATTTTTGTTATCGTACGATAGAGCTTGCATAAAAAATCTGGAGTAAAGTAAATGTAAAATTGCGTGTTCGACACCACCAATATATTGATCAACTGGCATCCAATAATCAATGTCTTCCTTTTTAAATCCATATTTAGTCTCATTTGGAGAACAGAATCTCAAATAGTACCAAGAGGAACATACGAATGTATCTAATGTGTCAGTTTCTCTTTTTAATTTTTTTCCATCAATAATTACTTCTCGCCAATCACTTAGACTATCCAGTGGGTTACCTTTAGTATTTAAATCAATTTTTTCAGGAAGTTCCACAGGTAACATTGATTTAGGAATAGGATAAGTTTTTCCATTTTCATCATAAGCAATTGGAATCGGACATCCCCAATATCTTTGTCTTGATACACCCCAGTCTTTTAATCTAAAATTAATCTGCTTTTTTCCTAATTTTCTTTCTTCTAATATTTTTATTGTTTCAACAATTGAGTTTTCAGGTGCCTCAAGGTTATTCAGAAAATCAGAGTTAATTATTATACCTGATCCTGTATATGCTTCTTCACTAACTTTAAATTTTTCATCTTTATCATGTGGCCGAACAACAGTTTTTATTTCTAAACCATATTTTTTGGCAAAATCAAAATCTCTTTGATCATGTGCAGGGCAACCAAAGACTGCACCAAATCCATAATCCATTAGCACAAAATTTGCAAAATATACGGGCACTTTCTGTTTTGGATTTAAAGGATTGATTGCCTGAAGATTTGTTTTAAAACCAATTTTTTCACCCACAGCTATAGCTTCTTCAGTAGTTCCAGTCTTTGAGCATTCTTCTTTAAAAGTTAAAAAATCGTTGTTATCGCTAAAAAATTTAGAAACTTCATGATCTACAGATAATGCTAAAAAAGAAAATCCAAATAAAGTATCTGGCCTTGTGGTGAAGCATTTAATATTTTTAATTGGCAAATTTCCTTCAATTTTAAAATTAATTTCGCATCCAAAAGATTTTCCAATCCAATTTTTCTGCATTATTTTTACTTTATTCGGCCAAGAGTTCAATTTTTCTAATCCATCTAATAATTCTTGAGAAAATTTAGATATGTTAAAAAACCATTGGCTTAGTTTTTTTCTTTGAACTATAGCTCCCGAACGCCAACCTTTTCCATCGATCACTTGTTCGTTTGCAAGAACAGTTTCATCTACTGGATCCCAATTTACATAATTCTCTTTTCTATAAACTAGCTTTTTTTTGAACAAGTCTAAAAAAAATGCTTGTTGATGTTTATAATAATCTTTGTTGCAAGTTGAAATTTCTCTATCCCAGTCAATTGATAATCCTAGTTTTTTTAATTGTGATTTCATATTGAGGATATTTGTTTCAGTCCATTTTTTTGGGTCTAAATTATTTTGTTTTGCAGCATTTTCGGCCGGCATACCAAAGGAGTCCCAACCCATTGGGTGTAAAACATTAAATCCTTGGAGTGATTTGTAACGTGCTAGAACATCTCCTATGGTATAATTTCTTACATGTCCCATATGAATTTTTCCTGACGGATAGGGAAACATTTCAAGACAGTAAAATTTTTTCTTATTATGGTCTGTATTGACTTTAAAACTCTTATTTTTTTCCCAATAATTTTGCCATTTACTTTCAATTGACTTAAAATTATATCTGTTCATAACAATTAATGATTGATTATTTTGTAACTGTTAGTCACCTGGCGTAGACGTGTTATTATAAGGTCTAAAATTTTTATCTTTTGTTTGTTTTTTATATACGGCGGCTTTAGCAAGTATTTGTTTCGTGATTTCTTTTTTTAGTTGTCCGTCCTGTTTATTAATTTTACAATTATTTGTTGTTAAACATTTTTTGTAAAAAATATCCACGTCAATTGCATCTGATCTTACCTCATTACTTAAAAATCTAATTGTAATTTTGATAGACTCTTCTGCATTACCTTGTTCAGAATACCAATCAGTAATAATTATACCACCACTATAATTTGCTGAGGTAAGAGGCATGAAATCCAAAACATCAAGTGAAGCTCTCCATAGTTCGTTTGAACTTGCAAATTCAAAGTTAGTTCCGCCGCTGTTGCCTCCAAGAGCTGAATTTAATCTAAAGCCTTTTCCCTCTTCTAGATTTTTCTTGACTCTTTCCCTTGGGTCAGGTGAAATTTCCCTTGCATTTCCAGGTTTAAAAAAACCTTCTTTGGCACAAGAGGTTAAACTTAAAGATATTATTACAATTAAGAC
>JBNAKH010000162.1:0-1207 GCA_052047495.1 Candidatus Pelagibacter sp. | reverse complement strand
ATCTTACTAATCTAAAAGAAAATGTTACAATAAAATATGAAAACTTTTAAAGTGAGAGTAAGACTTCATGGTGGCAGAATAGTAGATATTAACATTCAAGCACCCGATGTTCATGCAGCATTAAACATGGCTAAATCACAATATGGTGAAGGTAATGTATTAGGTGCACCAATATTAGTGAGATCTTAGATTAACTATGACAAATATTAATGATCTTAAATTTACAATTGAGCCTGATGAAACCATTGAAATGGAACAATTTGTTAATAGTGATAACAAAGAAAAAGAAAAAAAAATTTGGATACAAGTAAATTGGGGATTTTATCGAAGAAGAGAATTCACTATTCACGATTTCAATGTTTTTGATGATTGTAAGACCTTAGAAGACATTCAAAAAAAAATGGATGAAAAAGTTAAAGAAGCAACACCTATAGTTAAAGATACAGAGCACGAATTATCAAAGTTGTTTGTTCACGATGTTAACTTAAATGTTTATGAGACATCAGGATTATCTGAAATTCTTGGCGCAGAGGAAGGCGATGTATTTTTGAATGAAAGCAGTGGTGGAGGAGCTTTTTCTAATGTCTTTCATTCAGAAAATATAGATGATGCCGATTGGAATAAAACTGTAAGTGAAAGTGTTAGAGGTGAAACTGATGTATCACTTGAAACTGCTGCAGAAGGTTGGCAAGATGATGTTTTGGTGGAAGATTTTAACTATACTAGCATGGCACATGACACTTTTTATAGAGCACCTCTCAGAGTAGTTGAGGTTAAAAAAGATGATAAAAAAAATGATAGGGGATAAATAATTTTTATTTTATGAAAAACGTAGAAAAATATCCCAATATTCTTGAAAATTGGCTTAAACATTATATCTCGTCAATGAATGATACCGGTAACCTAATACCTGGTGATAATACTGGTGAAGCTCCATTTGGAGTGAAAATAATTTTTGATGGATATGCTGAAAATGATAATGGAGAACCAATTAAAGAAAGGTTAAATTTTGCGATATTTATTCATAAAGACTCATTAACTAAAGAATTTAAAGAACATGAATTTACCCCGTGGGCTTTAAAGCATCGTCGCGAAGAAGAATGTTGTGTTAGTTACTGGTTTGATAAATCTGATAAAAGTTTTCACCCCGTTAATTATATAGAGGAAGAAAATGATGATTGTACTAAACTAGATAGGAATTTTGTTA
>JBNAKH010000161.1:0-4487 GCA_052047495.1 Candidatus Pelagibacter sp. | reverse complement strand
AGAAATTCTTAATTTAAGTAACGAATTTGTGGTTGCTAGTTTTGGATACGAAAAATATTTATCTATTGAAGGTGCAAAGGATATATTGGGTTTTACTCTTAAATATAGAGAAGATCCAATTTTTTTAGATCCAAGAAATAAACACTTGGGTGCTAGACTTATAATTAATCTTGAAAAACTTTATTTATCTTTGAAAAAACTTGATCTTAAAAACGATAAAATTGAAAACTATCATATTCATAGTCATAAACTTGGTATAGTTCCAAAAGACTTAAATAAATTGAAGAATAAATTATTTGGTATCGAGTGTAACTTTGAAGAGCTAAATGGTATTGATTTTAAAAAAGGCTGTTATGTTGGGCAAGAAAATACAGCCAGAATAAAATTAAAAAATAAGCTTTCAAAAAGATTACTACCAATCGAGATTATTGATGGAGAATTAATTGAAAATGAAAGTGTTTTTAATAATAATGTTGAGATTGGAAAAGTCTTAATTAATGAAACGTATCCTTTTGCCCTCATTAAATATCTAGATTCAAATTTTGAAAAGGACAAAATATTTCAAGGTAAAAATGGTTCTTTTAAAGTTTTCGTGCCTGAATGGCTAAAAATTTAAATATTGGTGCGGCTAGAGAGACTCGAACTCTCATGGACTAGGTCCACACGGCCCTCAACCGTGCCTGTCTACCAATTTCAGCATAGCCGCAAATTTGACCCACATTAAATCAATGACAAGTAGGTTTCAAATTGATAAATTTTATTATGGAATTTAATCAGGAAGTAAAACAAGCAACTGATCCAATTTATAAAAAGATATCAAAGGTTATGCCTGAAATTGAATGGTCTGTGCATGCCCCCTATATTCATAAAATAAATAAACTTAAAAAAGAAAAGAATGCTGTAATTTTAGCTCACAATTATCAAACCCCAGAAATTTATCATGGTATTGCAGATTTCTCAGCAGACTCTTTAGCTCTAGCTGTGGAAGCTTCAAAAACTTCAGCAGATATAATTGTTATGGCCGGTGTACATTTTATGGCTGAAACTGCAAAACTAATGAGTCCAAATAAAAAAGTTTTGCTACCTGATATGAAAGCAGGTTGTTCTCTTTCATCTTCAATTACGGGAAAAGATGTAAGATTATTAAAAGAAAAATATCCTGGTGTTCCAGTAGTTTCTTATGTCAATACTTCTGCAGATGTAAAAGCAGAAACAGATGTGTGTTGTACATCTGCAAATGCTGTAAAGATTGTAAAATCCTTAGGAGTTAAGAAAGTAATTTTTCTTCCAGATGATTATCTTGCAAAATATGTTGCCTCTCAAACAGATGTTGAGATCATTTCCTGGAAAGGAATTTGTATTGTTCATGATCAATTTAATGAAAAAGAAATTCAAAGCATAAGAAAGAATAACCCAGGTATAAAAATTATAGCTCATCCTGAATGTCCACCGGATGTAATCAAGGCAAGTGATTTTGCTGGATCAACTTCAGGAATGATAAACTATGTTAAAGATAATCAACCAAAGAAAGTTATGATGGTAACTGAATGTTCAATGAGTGATAACATTCAAGTCGAAAATCCCAATGTAGAATTTATTAGGCCATGTAACATGTGTCCTCACATGAAAAAAATAACCTTACCAAAAATTTTAGATTGTTTAGAAAATGAGACTGGTGAAATTGTTATGGATCAAGAAACAATTAGTAAAGCAAGAATGTCAGTAGAAAAAATGGTCGCCATCGGTAGATAGCTTTTTGTGTCTCAAATAAAACTCAGTGAAAATTTTATAAAAAGTAACGTTAAACTTGCTCTCAATGAGGATTTATATCCATCGGGTGATATTACTTCTGGGTTAATTAGAAATAATAAAATAATTGAAGCAAAATTAATATCTAACCAGGATGCTATCATTGGTGGACTTCTATTTGTAAAATATACGTTTTCTCTTATCGATAAAAAAATTAAGTTTATTGCAAAAACGAAAGATGGATCTTTTGTTAAAAGAAATTCAACAATTGCAATTATTAAAGGAAATAAAAAAAATATTTTAGTGGCAGAAAGAGTTGCACTAAATTTTTTATCTCATATTTCGGGCATAGCTACTAAAACAAATCAATTTGTAAAATTAGCAGGTAAAAAATGTAAAATTTGTTGCACTAGAAAGACTATACCTAATTTAAGAGTTATTCAAAAATATGCTGTAAAATTAGGTGGAGGAACTAACCATAGATTTAACTTAAGTGATGAATTTTTGATAAAAGATAATCATATTGCAAATTCAAACATCAGAGAATTAGTAAGATTGGCGATAAAAAATAAAAGGCGAAAAAAGATAACTGTGGAAGTAGACACAATTAAACAACTTAAGAAAATAATCGGATTAAAATTTGATCGTGTCTTATTTGATAATATGAGTATTAAAAATTTGAAATTAGGAGTTAAACTTGCAAAAAAATATTATCAAACAGAAGCTTCGGGAAATATAAATCTCAAAAAAGTTAAATCGATCTCAAAAACTGGTGTAGATAGAATTTCTGTTGGTGGCATAACTCACAGCGCACCAGCGATAGATTTTAAATTTGAAATTTAATTAACAAATTTTGAGAGATCTGGTTTGAAGTAATTTGGACCTTTCATCACTTTACCGTTTTCATTATAAATTGGTTTTCCATTCCCATCTAACTTGCTCATGTTAGAATTTTGAACTTCATCAAAACACTTATCTAAATCAATTCCAAAAGCATGTCCTGCCCCGTAAGTAACATATAAAATATCAGTTAAAGCATCAGCAACCTCTAATAAATCCTTATTATTCATTGCATCCGTTAACTCACTCAATTCCTCTTTTATGAGATCTAATCGCAGTTTATTGATTTTATCTGTACTAAATGAAGGTTTATTTTTAACCTCTTGACCAAAGGTTTTCATAAAAATTCCAACCTTGCTAAAATTTGACATAATGCTCCTGTAAGTTTTATAAAATTAATGTATATTTATAGTAATTTAATATTTGTCTATTAATCAATGAAATTAAGAAAAGAATTCGATAGTATTGGAACAATTAATGTTCCTAATGATAAATATTGGGGAGCTTCTACTCAAAGATCAAAAAAATATTTTGATATTGGTGAGTTTTTAGTTAGACCGGTTTTAATTAAATCTATCGCAATCATTAAAAAAGCTGCTGCTATAGTTCATAGAAAAGAAAAACAGATTGTGCCAAAAATTTCTAATGCAATTGTAAAAGCATCCAATGAAGTAATCAGTGGTAAATTAAACGAACACTTTCCACTCAAAGTTTGGCAAACTGGCTCTGGTACTCAAACTAATATGAATGTAAATGAAGTGATTGCAAATAGAGCAATCGAAATTTTAGGTGGAAGAAAAGGTACAAAAAACCCAGTACATCCAAATGATCATGTAAATAAATCTCAATCTACCAATGATGTATTTCCTACAGCAATGCATATAGCTATAGCTATGGAAACTAAAAATAAGTTGCTACCATCTCTTGAGCTTTTAAATAGGAAATTGAAAAAAAAAGTTTCCCAATTTAAAAATATTGTGAAAGTTGGAAGGACTCATCTTCAGGATGCAACTCCTTTATCATTAGGACAAGAGTTTTCAGGATATCAATCTCAATTAGAGGATTGTATTGTAAGAATTAAAAATGCTTTAAATGAAATTTATTATTTAGCTCAAGGTGGTACTGCGGTTGGTACAGGAATTAATAGTAAAAAAGGTTTTGATAAAAAAGTAATAAATGAAATAAAAAAAATAACTAAACTACCTTTTAAACCAACTAAGAATAAATTTGCTGCATTGGCGGCTCATGATGAGATAGTAAATTTTTCTGGAACCTTAAATACTACTGCCGTTAGTTTAATGAAAATTGCTAATGATATTAGATTTCTTGGATCAGGACCTAGAGCAGGTTATGGTGAAATAATTTTGCCAGCAAATGAACCAGGTTCTTCAATTATGCCTGGCAAAGTTAATCCAACACAATCTGAGGCAGTAACAATGGTGTGTGTAAAAGTAATAGGTAATCATAACGGAATAACAATGGCTGGTTCTCATGGACATTTTGAACTTAATGTTTTCAAACCACTTATTGCACATAATATTTTACAATCAATAGATCTTCTCGCGGATAGTACAAAAAATTTTGCGTTATATTGTGTAAAAGGAATTAGAGCAGACAAAGTTAAAATTAAAAAATTTTTAGATAATTCATTAATGTTAGTTACTGCATTAGCGCCTCATATTGGTTATGATAATTCTGCTAAAATTGCTAAAGCTGCTTTAAAAAAAGGGACAACTTTAAAGGAGGAGGCGGTTCAAACAAAATTAATTAATGAAAAAGATTTTGATAAAATTGTAAATCCAAAAAAAATGATTTATCCAAAATAAGCTAACAAAATATCATTAACAAAATTTTTAAAAGTAATTTTATTTAAAAACTTTTTATTGCTTGAATTAAAT
>JBNAKH010000160.1:0-1441 GCA_052047495.1 Candidatus Pelagibacter sp. | reverse complement strand
TCTAGATCATGATTGATTGAAAATTCATAATTAAAATTTATATTTTCATTTAGATTATGATTTATTTTACCAAAATAATTAGAATTTCTTTTATCAATGGTACTATTCGAAGGAATATTTTTGTTTGATTTTGTTCTCAAAACCTTGCCAAGTTTTAATTCAAAATATTTATTGATATTATTAATTTTCTCTTTTTTAAAATCTAATCCTAAAGTTAAATTTTGACCCGATTCTAGTGTATCGATTAAACCAAGCCTATCTAGGTTAAATAAGTTATCGCTGTTTATTTGTCTTTTTTCAGTTTTGTAACCCTTCATATCAGATGGATTTATTCTTAATGAAACTTTTGGATTAAAATTGTTTATATAATTTTCATCTATATTAATCATAGGAAAACTAGAGGTTAATTCAAAAATACCCATTAATTTTACATGGGGGCTAGAGTCGTATTCAGCATTATTCTTTCCTGCAGAAATAGTATTTTTTAAAAAATAATTTAGATTATTTTTAAGTCCATTTTTGGAAATAAAATCATAACTTTGAATGTTTAAGTTATTAATCATCCTCGATCTTAAACTATTAGTATCTTTTAATATGTTATCCCCTTGAGAAAAAAAATCAAAAGAAGCAAATTTGTTGTTATCAAAAAAACTTCTTGAAAAATCAAAGTAGGGCAAGACATATTGATAACGATCACTATTTCGTTTAGATAGATTTTCATAAGAGGTAAAACCTGCTTTTAAAGCAAAATTTTCATTTTCAAGGTTAAAATCTATTTCTGAAGTCAGTGTATCAAAGTTTTTCGGTTTGAGGTCTGTATTTACTATATTTGTATCGAAAACCTTAAGATAAGTGTCATTATTTACTTTTTGAAGTGAGAAATTAAGTGAGCTTTCAACAAAATTTTCAAAATCTAAATCTAATCTATATTCAGAAAAAAAGTGGGTTAATGTATTTTTTTCATCTGATTTTTTTGATTTATAACCATCTACAATATTAAAGTCAGTAATAAAGAGTGAGTTTTTATTTTTTTGCCTATATTCGTTTTGGAACATAAAAATATTTTTATCAAAAATTGTTGGTTTGAAAGTAAAATCCCTATTAATCGATGGTGCATAAAAATATGGTATCTGAGCAGAAAGGCCCAAAATATTCGAATTATTAATATGTGGAACTAAAAAACCTGATTGTCTTTTTACAGTTGGTCCAGGATGAAAAAATTTTGGAAAATACAAAATTGGAATATCATAAACTTTCATTACAGCGCCATCATATAGAATTTGTTTTTTATTTTGATCGTAAGTAATTTTTTTGGCCTGTATAGACCATGGAGGGCATTTATTATTCTTTTTACAAGGTGTAAATATACCTTTGTTAATTGTTGTAATACCATTATTGCTGGATGAAGAAAGACCTTTAAATCTTGGATCGTTTTTTTTAT
>JBNAKH010000159.1:0-2739 GCA_052047495.1 Candidatus Pelagibacter sp. | reverse complement strand
AATTTTGAAACTTTATTTTTTTGCGTTAACAAATAAAAACTATTTTTATTGTTTATGATTAAGTTGCAATTAGGAATAGGACTATGTGGATTATCATATCCCCTAATATTAAGAAGCCACGCAACATTTTCTGGCGCTGTAACAAATAAATAATCTGAATTGTTTTTATTTAGGTATTTTTTAATTTTCATAATTTTAGTTTTATGATCTTCACCAACTATTTTGTTTTTAAGAGAAAAAAAAGGTCTGCTAGATTTAATTTTGTTTTTATAAATTTGGTCAATTAAATTTGACTCAATGCTTTTGACTTTATTGTTTTTACCAAAAAATTTCTTAATCTGCTTAGATGTAAAGATCTTTGGATCGAAACCTATTGATAGATTATGGAATAAGTTGCAATTAATAATTTTATGGAAATCTATAATTTTAAAATTTTTACCCGCTTCTTTTTTTGCTTGAATTGTATATCTCCCATCAACAAATAAATATTTTTTTTTTTTTAAAATGATTGAATAGCCAGCAGAGCCAGAAAAGTTTGAAATTGCTTTAAGTCTGTCATTTGCAGAGTATTCTGAAAAAAATTCATCATTTTTAGGAACAATATATCCATCTATATTGTATTTATTAAATTTACTTATAAGAGTGTTTATTCGATCGCTAATCATTTAATTCTTTTTTGATATCTCAACCATCCTGGACTACTAATACTACTCTCATTTTCAATATCTTGATTAAATTCAAATTCTTCTATCTCTTCTTTAGTTTCATCAAAAAAAGAATTTTTTTCTAAATATTTGTCTGGTAATTCATCAATAAATCTCGACGCCATGCTATCTATCCAATCACCCTGGTAGAATCTGTTCATTGAAAAAGATACTATTACTTTTTTCTTGGCTCTAGTTAAACCTACATAAGCTAACCTCCTCTCTTCTTCCAATCCATTTTGGCCTTTTTCCTCAATAGATTTTTGGTGAGGAAAAAGTCCTTCTTCCCAACCAGGTAAAAAAACTACCTCAAACTCTAGGCCTTTTGCGGCGTGCATTGTCATCATATTAACCTTTTCACCTTCCCATTCTTGATCAATTGATGTTGCTAGTGAAACATGATCTAAAAAACTTTCCAAATTATCAAATTCTTTCATTGCACTTAACAATTCTTTTATATTTTCAAGTCTGTTTTCATTTTCTAGATCTTTTTTATTTTTAAGGATTGCTGAATATCCAGACTCATCAAGAATAGTTTGTAATAATTTTATATGACCCATTTTTTTTATTGCTAGATCATTTCTCCATTTAGAAAGTAAATCTAAAAAAGAAATTAAACCAATTTTAGCTTTAGGTTTAATCAAGTTTTCTTCTATCATTTTTCTAGAAGAAATTTCTAAACAATCTTTTTGCTTTTTTGCAAATTCATGAATACTTTTTAGCGTGCTATCACCAATAGAGCGTTTTGGATTGTTAACAATTCTTTCAAAAGCTAAATCATCTTTTTCTTGATAAACTAATCTTAAATATGCAACACAATCTTTTATTTCAGCTCTCTCATAAAATTTGATTCCTCCTAAAATTCTATAAGGTAAACCAATTTTTAGGAATCTTTCCTCAAATTCCCTTGTTTGAAATATCGCCCTTACAAGAATGGTAATATTATTATATGAATATTCTTGTTTTATTTTTTCAATTTCATCTGAAATTCCAATAGCCTCGTCTTTTCCATTTTTAAAACAATTTAATTTGATTAATTCACCCTCATTTAAAGTTGTCTTTAATGTTTTGCCAACTCTATTTTCATTATTTGCTATCAAGTTTGACGCAACAGCTAGAATATTTTCAGTAGATCTATAATTTTCTTCTAGTCTAATTACTTTTGTATTTTCATAAACTTGATCAAATTCTAAAAAATTTTTTATTTCTGCTCCTCTCCAGCTGTAAATCGATTGATCGTCATCCCCAACACAGCAAATATTTTTATTTTTTTCTGAAAGTAATTTGAGCCATTTACTTTGTACAAAATTTGTATCTTGATATTCATCAACTAAAATATATTTAAAATTTTTTGAGTAAATTTCTCTTAAGTCTTTATTTTTCTCTAGAATCTTGACTGCATGAAGAATTAGATCACCAAAGTCGCAAGAATTTAAATCAATTAGTTTCTGTTGATAAATCCTATAAATTGGCAATATAGTTTTTTCATGAATATCTTTTTGATTGATTATTACTTCACTTGGATAAAATCCTTTATTTTTCCACCTATCAATTATTGCAAGAATATATCTTGGAGCTAATTGTTTGATATCAATATTTTCTGCTTTACATATATTTTTAATCAACCTTATCTGGTCATCAGTATCTATTATTGTAAAATTTGAATTAAGATTAACTGCCGGAGCATGTTTCCTTAAAAATTTTGCACAAATAGAGTGAAAAGTTCCAAGCCATGATAACCCTGTCGCTGAAGAGCCTAAAATTTTGCTTACCCTAGTTTGCATTTCTTTAGCTGCTTTATTAGTAAATGTTACTGCTAGTATTTGATTGGGATAAGCTTTTTTTTCTTTAATTATATTTGCTATTCTTGTTGTTAGTACTTTAGTTTTTCCGGAGCCAGCACCAGCCACAATTAAAAGAGGTCCATCAAGATGTGTAACAGCCTCTTTTTGAGCTTTATTCAGGTTTTTTAAATATTCAGAGTTTAACATTTTTTATTTTAAATTATAACTTGTTCCAGTTTATATGAGAAAAA
>JBNAKH010000158.1:0-4254 GCA_052047495.1 Candidatus Pelagibacter sp. | reverse complement strand
GTATTTTTCATTATTTACTTTAATACCATCAATTTTAATTTCAATTTTTTCCTTATTCCTTTTTTCTTTTGCATTAGAAAAGTACTTCGATAAGAAAGTTACAACTGTCGTAAATAATTCTTATGAACTTGCCAAAAATTATGTTGAAGAAGTAAGAAATAAAATTCAATCAGATATAATTTTGATTGCTTTTGATACTAACAAAAGTGCGAATTTTTTAAATGAAAATGCAAAGGAGTATTTAAGGTTTTTAAGGACACAAAAACTAATAAGGGATGTTGACGAAATTCATATAATTGATGAAAATAAAAAACTATTATACTCAACAGAAAAAAAAGAAAAATATATTCCACCTGTTGATAAAGCTCTTAATTTAGTTCTTGAAGATGATAGACCATTAAAGATAATTGACACTAAAGCAAATATTTCAGCTGCAATAATGAGATTACAATCATCAAAAGATAGATTCATTTATGTGGTAAAATTTTTAGATAAAGATATTTCGAATTATTTAGCTGAGTCTCAAGAGGCTATAAATTTTTATTATACTGTTGAGGATAGAAGCACAGGCATAAAAATTTCCTTTTTTATCATTTATATTATAATTGTTTCATTGCTATTATTTATCTCTATTACAATAGCCATTAGATTTTCATCAAGATTTTTTAGATCTATAAACAATCTTATACTAGCATCAACAGAAATAGGTCATGGAAACTTAAATACAAAAGTACCAGAAATAAAAACTGATAAAGATATGGAAGTATTGAATAAAAACTTTAATTTTATGATTAGTAGACTAAAAAACCAGCAAGAAAAATTAATTATAAATGAGAGATATAAAGCATGGGGAAATCTATCAAGAAAGTTAGCACATGAAATTAAAAATCCTCTTACGCCAATACAATTAACAATAGATCGTATTAGAACTAAATACACCGGACAAATTATTAATGAAGACCAACAATCATTTAAAGAAAATTTAAAAATTATAAATTCTCAAATAAAACAAATAGAAAATTTAGTAAATGAATTTTCTGATTTTGCGAGAATGCCAAAACCTACTTTAAAGAGAAATAATTTGGTAAAGTTATTAAATGAAAATATCAAATTGTTATCAGAGGTTAATAAATCTATTGAAATAAACTTAAATAAAAAAGACGAGGAGATTTTACTTGAATGTGACAAAGAGCAAATTTCAAGAGTTTTCATTAACCTGATAAAGAACTCTATTGAGAGTATCGAACAAAAAGTTGAAAAAAACCCTGATTTTAAAAAGAAAATTTTAATTGATATTTCATCAAATAATGACCATATTTTAATATCAATAGAGGACAATGGTGTTGGTTTTGATAAAAATAATATTAAGGAAATTTTAAATCCATATTACACAACAAAAAAAAATGGAACTGGACTAGGCCTATCTATAGTAAACAAAATTATAAATGATCACAAAGGTGAACTTGAATTTATTCCAATTAATAATGGTGCAAAAATACAGATAAGATTTTATTTTAATGACAACAGAAATATTAATAGTTGATGATAATGCGGATATAAGAAATATCCTAAATGAATTAATTGTTGATGCTGGTTACAAAACTAGAGTAGCGGCTAATTATAATCAAGCGTTAAAAGAAATTGACAAAAAAATGCCAGATGTGGCTATCCTAGATGTAAAATTAGATAAAGGTGATAATGATGGAATAGAACTATTATCTCATATCAAGTCTAAAAATAAGGATGTCCCAGTAATTATTATTACAGGTCATGCTAATATTGAGATGGCAGTAAATTCATTGAAACATGGTGCATTTGAATTTGTAGAAAAACCCTTTGACCAAGCTAGATTATTAAACTTTATAACCAGAGCTGTTGAAAATCTTCAATTAAAAAAACAAAATAAGGATTATGAAAATAAGTTATTTTCTTCATATGATTTAATTGGTGACAGTAAAAATATATCTACAATACGAGAACAAATAAAAAAGATATCCTTAACTGAGAGCAGGATTCTTATAAATGGGCCATCAGGATCAGGGAAGGAATTAATTGCAAGAAAAATTCATAAAAATTCTAAAAGAGAAAAAAATCCATTTATTATTTTAAATGGAGCACTTCTTGACTCAGAAAAGTATGAACAAGAATTATTTGGGGAGGAAAAGAGTGATGGTTCTATTTCATATGGTGCTTTAGAAAAAGCTAATAAAGGTACTTTATTAATTGACCAAGTTTCTGAAATACCTCTTGTAATTCAATCAAAAATATTAAGAGTTCTTATTGATCAAAAATTCAAAAGATTAAATGGTAATAATGATATCAATGTTGACGTTAGATTAATTTGTTCATCAAGTAAAGATTTAAAAGATGAAATAAAAATTGGTAATTTTAGAGAGGATCTTTATCATAGATTAAACGTTTTTGAAATTAATATTAAATCATTAAACGAAAGAATTTCAGATATACCTCTGTTAATAAGATATTTTTCAAAGATGATTTCTGAAAATTATAATATTAAAGAATTAGATATTGATGAAAATGACTCATATATTTTGAATCATGATTGGAAAGGCAATGTAAGGGAACTAAGAAATTTGATTGAAAGAATTGCAATTTTACAACCTGATACAAAAGACAAAATTTCTAACATTGTAAAAGAGTCGTTAAAAAGCGACAATTATGATGATAAAATTGGTGAAAATAGCTTATCTGTGCCATTAAAAGAGGCTAGAGAAAACTTTGAAAAAGAGTATTTAACAATTCAGCTAAAAAAATTTAATGGGAATATATCTAAAACAGCTAACTTTGTTGGTATGGAGAGAAGTGCTCTTCATAGAAAGCTTAAAGGCTTAGGAATAAAAGAATTTAACTAAAATGAATATAATCATTTGTGGTGCTGGTAGAGTAGGTTTTACTATTGCAAAGTTATTGAGTGAACAAGGTCATTCAATAACAGTTATTGATCAATCAAGTGAGGATATCCAAAAAATCAACGATAGTTTGGATGTTAAAGCAATCGTTGGAAAAGCTACATATCCATCAATTCTTGAGAAAGCCAATGCTGCTGAAACAGATATGATTATAGCAGTCACAAGAAATGACGAAATTAATATGCTTATTTGCCAAATAGCATTTTCTATATTTAATATTCAAAAAAAAATTGCAAGAATTAGATCTCAAGACTATCTAAACCCAAGATTTACAAGAGTTTATAATAAAGAAAATTTACCAATTGATGTGATTATTTCTCCTGAAATAGAAATCTCCAAATCAATTCAAAGAAAATTAGAGGCACCAGGTGCATTAGATAGTGTACCATTTGCTGACAATAAAATAAGATTACTTGAGATATTCATTAAAGAAGATTGTAAATCTATAGGTATTAAGTTTAATGAACTCACAAATAAATATCCAAAATTAGAGGCAAATATTATTGGCATAAATAGAGATAACAAATTTTTTATTCCAAAAAAGACTGACTCTGTAAAAAAAGATGACAAAATTTATGTAATTATTAATTCATCACAAATGTCAGAAACTCTTGAAGCATTTGGTCATGAAGAAAAAATTTCGAAAAAGATTTTGATTATAGGTGGAGGAAATATAGGTTTTAATTTAGCTAAGAACATTGAAGAGACGTTAGAAACAGTGAGAGTTAAAATCGTTGAAAAGAATAAAGAGCGAGCGGAGTTTTTAGCAAATCAACTAAACGATGCTATTGTTATAAATGGTGATGGATTAGATGAAGAAGTTCTAACTGAAGCAAATTTAGGAGAAGCTGAAACTGTATTAGCTCTGACAAACGATGATGAAGATAACTTAATGGTTAGTGTTTTAGTTGAAAAATTCGCTAAAGACCAAAAAGATATAGATGATAAAAGAACAATGGCATTAATTAACAAACCAAATTATTCTCTTCTTCAATCGTCATTAAAAATTGATGATTTAATTGACCCAAGAATGACAACTGTTTCAAGTATTTTAAAACATATCCACAAAGGAACAATTGAAAATGCATATACTCTATCTGATGGTGAATACGAGGTAATTGAAGCTGAAATAATTGAAACTTCTGAATTAATTAATAAAGAAATTAAAAATTCCAATTTACCAAATGAACTAAGAATTGGCGCCGTATTAAGAGATAAAAAAATTATTATACCTAGATCTAATTTTGTTTTTAAAAAAGATGATAGAGTTGTATTTATTGTTAAAAAAGACTCTATATCTTTTGTTGAAAATATTTTTAGATTA
>JBNAKH010000157.1:0-2429 GCA_052047495.1 Candidatus Pelagibacter sp. | reverse complement strand
TCCATCAATTCGGTCATGTTTTAGTCTATTTTTGTTCTTTAACAACAACTACATCTGGTAGATAAAAATTAAGATATACCAAAGATAGAAATGACAAAAAATAAAATTACAGCTGTCCTTGGCCCAACAAATACAGGTAAAACTCATCTTGCTATTGAGACTATGCTGTCGTTTGACACTGGAATGATAGGTTTTCCTTTGAGATTGTTAGCTAGAGAAGTTTACGACAAGGTAATTAAAAAGGTAAGTTTAGATAAAGTTGCATTAATTACTGGTGAAGAAAAAATAATTCCTACAAATGCAAAGTATTATCTGTGTACTGTTGAATCTATGCCTATTGATAAAGAATTAGATTTTGTAGGTGTGGATGAAATTCAAATGTGCGCAGACCATGAGCGAGGTCATATTTTTACAGACAGATTATTGAACTTAAGAGGAATAAAATTAACAATGTTAATGGGATCAAATACTATAAGACCAATTATTTCTAATCTTGATGATGACATCGAATTTATAAATCGAACTAGACTTTCAAAACTTTCTTATGTTGGTCATAAAAAAATTTCAAGAATTCAAAGAAAAACTGCAATTATAGCATTTTCTGCAGAGGAAGTTTACGCCATCGCTGAACTTATAAGAAGACAAAAAGGAGGAGCTTCTATTGTTATGGGATCTCTAAGCCCAAAGACAAGGAATGCACAAGTAGAGCTGTATCAATCTGGAGATGTTGATTTTCTGGTAGCAACTGATGCTATTGGTATGGGAATTAATATGGATCTTGATCACGTTTATTTTTCCAATTTAAAAAAATTTGATGGAAAAAAATTAAGAAAGCTAAATTTAGCAGAAATTGGCCAAATAGCTGGTAGAGCAGGAAGATATTTGAACAATGGAAATTTTGGTATAACAGGAGAATGCAAAGAAATAAATGCTGATGAGGTAGATTTATTGGAAAATCATAAATTTGAGGAAATCCAATCTTTATTTTGGAGAAATTCAAATTTAAACTTTGAGAGTCCTTTTAAATTATTAAAGTCTTTAGAGGAGAAGCCTAGTAGAAGATGGTTAAGAAAAATACATGAGTGCGAAGATGAAAAAGCCTTAAAATTTTTTTTAAGAGATAAAAATTTAGAAAATATTAAATTTGATAAAGATAAATTAAGTCTTTTATGGGAATGTTGCCAAATACCAGATTTTGTTAAAAAAACCTATGGCAATCACTATGAAGTGATTGAAAATGTTTTTAAATATTTAACAAGTGAAAAGGGTAAAATTACAGATGATTATATGCGACTTCAACTCGTCAAACTTGATAAATTAGATGGAAATGTAGATTCTTTATCAAATAGAATTGCAAATGTAAGAACTTGGTCATATGTTTCAAATAAAAATAATTGGATAGAAAATCAAAACTATTGGATAGAAAAAACAAAACATTTAGAGGATAAGTTATCAGATAGATTACATGAGGAGCTTACAAAAACTTTTATTGACAAAAGGGCAAGTGTCCTAGCAAGAGGCTTAAAGCAAGATATGGAATTTGATACTAAAATTTTAGGAAATAACGAAGTAATGATTGATGATCAATTTATTGGAAAGATAAATGGACTTAAATTAGAACTAGATTTAAAAAAGGGTGCTTTAGAAACAGATATCAAATCGCTCAAAAAAGCAGCAAGACAGACAGTTGGTCCAGAACTTCAAAAAAGAATAGATACAATAATCGAGACAGGTTTAATAGAATTAAACGAGGATTTTAAAATTTATTGGAGAAAATCTCCAATAGCAAAATTGCAACCAGGTAGAGATTATTTAAATCCAAATATCGTTCTTATAGTTGATGATATTCTGGAAACAGATCAATTAAAAAAATTAAATAATTATTTAGTGAAATGGCTAAAAAATAAAATACAAAATGTTTTGAGCAGTTTAATTGATTTGAGAAATCTTAAGGAAAAAAATTCATCAATTAAAGCTCTTGCATATCAATTGTATGAGAACAATGGAGTCCTTCAAAGAAATCAAGTTACAGATTATCTAAAAATATTAGGACAAAATGAGAGGAAATTTTTGAGAGATCAAGGAGTAAAATTTGGAAGATATCATGTATTTTTACACAAATTAATCAAACCAGAGGCTGTGTCCTTAAGAACTTTACTTTGGAAAAATTATCATCAAAAATATTTTAATTTAAAACCTCCTGTGTTTGGTTTAAATTTTTTAGAAAACGACAAAATTAAAAACAGAAATTTTATGTTACTTTGTGGATTTGAGAAATTTGACAATTTTTACGTTAGGATTGATATTTTAGAAAGATTATTTGTTCAAATTATTAATTCAAACACAGAAAAGAATGAAATTAAGTTAATTCCTGAAATGTTGAATTTACTTGGATGTAATAAGGACAACTTTAAAAAGCTTTTAAAAAT
>JBNAKH010000156.1:0-2901 GCA_052047495.1 Candidatus Pelagibacter sp. | reverse complement strand
CTTCCACATCAGTCACAAGAACAGAAAACTCATAACCAAGTTGAGATAGCAGCTCTTTGCGGCGCGGGGAACCAGACGCTAACACTAAAGACTTCTTTTCCATCGTCACGCTACCTTACATGCCAATGACGACGAACTCGTCTCATTAATAAAAACATCCACACGCATATTTTTATTACTTTCTTTTGCAATCAAATTTATTTTTTTTTTCATAAAATGATATATTAATATTATATGCGCTTGTAGCTCAACTGGATAGAGCGCCTGACTTCGGATCAGGAGGTTCTGGGTTCGACTCCTAGCAGGCGCACCAATTATTCACCCATATTAATTAATGTTCCTTTAATTCGAGCTCTCAAAAAAGATAAATAAAATAGAACTATTCCAATGATTAAATAGATCAGGTTTAATAAATATGCTTGTTTCAAATTTGTATAATCAATTGACCCATTTAGAAGTATGTTTCTAGTCTCATCAAAAATATAAACAAGTGGTAAACCTTTTGCTATGAATTGAAATAATTCTGGTAGAATTTCTATTGGATAATATATGCATCCCAAAGGAGCTAGCAAAAATAGGGATGACCATGCAATATTTTCAAAAGAAGGACCAAATCTAATTAGCCCTGAACTCACAAACAACCCAAGTGTTATCCCAAAAAGATATAAACTTAGAAATAGGAATAAAAGTGGTAATCCCAATTTTAAAATTGATACACCAAATAGAGGAGAGGTTAGCATTATTGCAGGAACCAATCCTATTAAAGTCCTTATCAAAGCAGTAAAAATTAATGAAACAATAATTTCTTTGAGCTTAAGGGGAGCAATAAACAAATTTGTGAAATTTCTACTCCAGATTTCTTCTAAAAAAAGCATGTTAAAACTAATGCTTGATCTAAAAAGAATATCGTAAAGTATTGCACACGTTAAAATTACTCCCAAAGTATTGCTATAGTAGTCACTATGTATTGAAAAGAATTTTGAGATAAAACCCCACAAAATTATTTGAATTGTTGGCCAATAAATTAAATCCAAAATTCTTGGTAAAGAACTTTTAATTAAATAAAAATGTCTAAGGAAAAGACCATACATTTTATTAAAATTCATACTTTTTCCCTTGTAAGTTTTAAAAAAACTTCTTCCATATTTTTTCTTCCATGTTTTTTAATTAATTCCTCTGGACTTCCCTCATCAATAATCGATCCTTTATTCATCATTAAAACTGAAGAACATAGTCTCTCTACCTCTGCCATATTGTGTGATGCTAATAGAATAGATGCTTTATTTTCCTGCTGATATTCCTCTAAAAAACTTCTAACGAAATCACCCGTTTCAGGATCAAGTGATGCTGTAGGTTCATCAAGAAGTAAAACTTTTGGATTATTAATTATTGATTTTGCAAGACTAACCCTATTTTTTTGACCAGATGACAACTCCCCAGTTAATTTATCTATAAATTCGTAGAGTCTTAATTTTTCAGACAGATATTCAATTTTTGCCTTATGTTTGTTCACATCATAAAGCCTCCCATAAACTTCTAAATTCTGTCTAACTGTCAATTTTTTAGGCAACTCTATATAAGGTGATATAAAATTTAATTGATTTAGTAAATCTACACGTTGGTTTTCAATTTCGATACCATTTATTAAAACTTTTCCTTTTGATGGTTTTAATAAACCTAAAATCATTCCGATTGTAGTAGTTTTTCCACAACCATTAGGACCAAGTATACCAATAATTTCATTTTGATTTACTTTAAAAGAAACGTCTTTTACTGCTTCTTTTGTATTATAAGTTTTTGATAATCCTATAACTTCAAGTGGCTTTTTCATTGAATCTTGATGCTCTTAATAACCTATCATTAATTGTTTTACCATATCCTCTATCAGGAATTTTACATACTGCAATCGAGTTGTATTTCTTTTTTTTAATTTTTCTTAAAGTAGAATATAAATTTTTTGCAGCTTCTTTTAGATTTCCTTTTTGTGACAAAAAATAATAATTTGGTTTTCTTACTTTTTTTTTTCTAATCAACAAGTATGCTTCATCTTGACGAATATTTTTTGCATTAAGTCTGATGGGTAAACCTGGTGAATAATGAACCCTAAGTTGACCTGGAGAAACGATTTTTGAAGGTTTGTTGTTTATTGTTATTTTTTTTCCTAGTATTTTTTGAATAGTTGAAACATTTAAGCCTCCCAATCTTAAGATTTTAGGTTTCTCTCTAAGATCAATAATTGTTGATTCTACTCCAATAGATGATTTTCCACCTTCAAGTATGTATTTAATTTTTTTTCCAAAATCTTCTTTTACATGATTAGATGTAACAGCACTAACCCTAGATGAGGGATTAGCACTTGGAGCTGCTAAAGGAAATTCTAAAATTTTTAGTAATCTTCTCGTGATTGAGTGCCGTGGAAATCTTACTGCCAATGTATTTTTTTTGTTAGTAATTATTTTTGAAATTTTTGATGATTTTTTAAGATTAAGTATAAAAGTTAAAGGACCAGGACAAAATTTTTTATATAGTTTAATAAAGTCATTGTTTAAATGACAATCTTTTTTCAACCTTTGAATATTTAGATAATGAACTATTAGAGGGTTATTTTTTGGTCTTTTTTTAAGTTTATATATTTTTTGACAGGCTTGATTTGAGTAGGCATTACCCGCCAAACCATAAACTGTTTCTGTAGGTATAGCAATACACTCGCTTTTATATAGAAGTTTTTTTGCTTTTTTAATATTTGCAAGATTAATTTTCATGTATTATCTGAGAGTATTATATGAAAGATAAAGATTTACCAAATGATTATGAATCTTCGTCTCTAGAGGAATTAACTCTCGAAGCTAATAAGATAATTGAGGATTTAGAAAGTCAAAAAGATTTACAAAATTCAATTGA
>JBNAKH010000155.1:0-1521 GCA_052047495.1 Candidatus Pelagibacter sp. | reverse complement strand
TTTATGAAAAATTAAAGATGAAAGGAATTATCTTAAGATCAACAGAAAATGGCTACAATATAAAAAATATGTTACGATTAACTATTGGATCAAAAACAGATAATTTAAAATTTATGCGAGCAGTAAAAGGAATGTTTGATTAATGAAAAATGTGCTCATCATCGGCTGTGGTTTGTTGGGATCTTCATTAGTAAAAAGAATTGCAAAAAAAAAATTAGCAAAAAAAATTTTTATTTTTGAAAAATCTAAAAAAAATATATCAAAGATCAAAAGACTAAAGTTGCCAGGAACTCTCGTAAATAAACTACAAGAGGTAGTTGCAAAATCAAATCTAATTATTTTTTGTACGCCAATGAGTGAATACAAAAAGATGATATTAAGATTAAACAATAATTTTAATTCAAAACAAATTATTACTGATGTTGGCTCATCAAAAATAGAGTCTTCAGAAATAATTAAAAGAAATTTAAAAAAAAAAATATCCTGGATCCAAAGTCATCCTATAGCTGGATCAGAAGTAAGTGGGCCTGAGCATGGTAAGGAAAATCTGTTTGAAAATAAGTGGTGTGTATTGATTAAAAATAAGAAAATAAATATGAAACATTTAAAATTTTTAAATTATTTTTGGAAAAAAATGGGTTCAAAAACTGTAATTATGAATGCGGAAAGACACGATAAAATATTTTCAATTACAAGCCATTTACCACATTTAATAGCTTACAATTTGGTTAAATCAGCTCAAGATTTTGAGAAAAAGCAAAAATATGACTTAATTAAATATAGTGCAGGTGGATTAAGAGATTTTTCAAGAATCGCTGCATCAAATGAAATTATGTGGAGAGACATTTTTTTTGATAATAGAAAAAATGTTTCAAGAGCAATTGATATATTTATCAAAAATTTAAAATCTTTTAAGACAGACATTAATTCAAAAAATAATAAATCAATTCTCAAAAAATTAATTCAAACAAAAAAAGTTAGGTCTAAAATAATCAAATTAAAACAGGATGTAAATAAACCTGACTTTGGTAGAGATTAATAATTCCCAATATTACTTACTTTTTTAACTTTTAGATTTGCAGTTTTATCAATTAATTGAATTGTTTGTTTAGTTGGCATTACTACCACCTTCTTTTTTGGTCCATAAGCATGAATAAATTTAGACTTACTTAGACATATACCGACATGTCCTTTCCAAAATATTATATCTCCTTTAATTAAATTTTTACCTTTTTTTCTTTTACAAAACTTTATCTGATCTTTTGTATCTCTTGGAAAAAATATTCTGTTATAATAAAAGTAAATTTGGATCAAAGCAGAGCAATCAATACCATCAGATGTTTTTCCACCCCATAGATATTTACTACTTTTAAATAATTTCATTATTTTTAAATAATCTTTTTCAAGATGATCAATTTTAACAATATCACTTTTTTTTATCCATCTGTCCTTTTTAAACTCAATGAGTCTTTTATTTTTGTTTAAAACCGATATGCCAGATGCAAAGAAAAGATAATTTTT
>JBNAKH010000154.1:0-2284 GCA_052047495.1 Candidatus Pelagibacter sp. | reverse complement strand
CAACTCTACCAAGCGTTTCGGGTGGATGCCGTTCTCGGGTTCTTCGATCATTAATATTTTTGGAAGCAAAAATCTCTTTATATGCCTCGTTTAAACCTAAAATATCTTTATTTTCGAATTTTGCTCTTCTAAGACCTATTAAATTTAATCCCTGTAAAGAATTTCTATTTCCTGTAGATAATCCATAGGGAATAACATCATGTAATACACCCGTCATTCCTCCTATCATTGCCATTTTGCCAATTCTTGTAAATTGTTGTACAGCAGAATTTCCACCTATAACCACATTATCGTCAATAATAGCGTGACCTCCTAAAGGTACATTATTTGCTATAATTACATTGTCACCTACCCTGCAATCGTGAGCAATGTGAGAAGAAATCATAAATAAACAATTATTTCCAATTACTGTTTTACCTCCACCACTAATTGTTCCAGGATTTATTGTTACATATTCTCTTATCTTATTATCATCTCCAATAACTAAACTTGTTTCCTCACCATTATATTTTAAGTCTTGAGGATCATTAATCGAAACAAATGGATAAATTTTATTTCGTTTTCCAATTTTAGTATTTCCAGAAATATTTACATGTGATTGAATTTCTGTATTCTCTCCAATTTCCACATTAGGTCCAATAATTGTATAGGGTCCAATCTTAACACTTGCATGAACTTTTGCATTTTGGTTTATTATAGCTGTTTTATCTATCATTTATTTTCTCTTATAAATTTTTTTAAATCTTTCGATGGATAGCCCATTACTTTAGAATTATCAGGAATATTCTTTATAACTCCACTACCACCTCCTATTTGCACATTATTGCCAATCTTAAGATGTCCCGAAATTCCTGCTTGACCTCCAATCATGACATTGTTACCTAATGTGGTGCTTCCAGCAAAACCAACTTGTCCAGCAATAATACAATTTTCACCAATTTTAACATTGTGAGCTATGTGAATTTGATTATCTAAATAAGTATTTTTTCCTATGACTGTATTTGAAAGAGAGCCTCTGTCTATTGTAGATGCACAACCTATCTCAACATTATCTTCAATTATTACAATACCTATTTGAGGATACCTTAAATTTGAGCTTTTATTTGGGAAAAAGCCAAATCCTTTCTTTCCAATCACACAACCATCTAAAATGTGAACGTTATTTTTAATTAAAGAATTTTTTATAATTACATTTGATCCTATAGAGCAGTTATCACCTATATTCACATTTTTTTCTATGATAGAATTATGACCAATTAAACAATTAGCACCAATTTTTACATTTTCACCAATAAGAACATTTTTACCAAATTTAACTTTGTCTTTAAATTCTGTTTCATTTATATCTTTTACAGTTCTATCGTAATCATCTGTAATTGAGTCTGGATAAAAAATTTTTGTTATTTGGGCAGTATGCAATAGAACTTTATCTGAAATAATAGCCTTGCAGTTAGCTGGTAAAAATGACTTATAGATTTCAGATGTTAAACAATAAGACGCGTTAGTTTTTTTTGCTAAATCAACGTATTTTTTTGAGTGAAGAAAAGTTATTTCATTTTTTTGAGAAGAATTTAGATCCTTAATATCTGTGATTTTATCATCTGATAAGTTGTTATTCTTTAAATTGATAGAATTGAGAAGAAAATTTAAATAATAAGGCCCAGTATTTTTGAAAAAAGGATTGGTCATTAATAAGTTTAATATCAAAACTTTTTATAAAATCTTATCAAGATTTATTGCTAATTATTTCTTATCAACAATTGTTGCTGACCATATTGCATCAGCCATTTTTTTATCATCAACGAATGCTTCACCTTTATATTTCCAAACACGTCCATGAGATCTAATCGCTTCAATTTTTAAAATTAATTTACAATTAGGTATAACTGGATTTCTAAAACGCGCTTTTTCAACACCCATTAAAAATACTAATTTATTCTCATATGTTGCCTTATCAAGACCATGAGCTGTTAAAGCAGCAGCGGCTTGACCAAAAGACTCAACGATCAAAACTCCTGGCATTACTGGTTGTCCAGGAAAGTGTCCGTCTACAAAGAAACTATCTTTTTTAACATTGACAATTGCTGTCGCTGATTGAAGTTTTTTAATATCGAATAGTTCTTCAATCAATAACATTGGTTCACGATGTGGTAATAATTCAATTATTTGTTTCTTATTCAATTAGCAATATTTCCACTGGCCTAACAGTTTGGTTAACAGCATTGTCTGTTATTGAAGCGTCGTTGGCTAAATCAGTCCATGTGTGATTACCATAAGACATACA
>JBNAKH010000153.1:0-6156 GCA_052047495.1 Candidatus Pelagibacter sp. | reverse complement strand
CCAAAAATATATGTTGTTTTTTTAAACCTTGTTCTATGACAAAAATATTTTGAGTACCAATTGCTAATATTAAACTTAATCCTGTTAAAAAACCTAATAAAGCAAATTCCATAAATTATATATTTGAATTTTTTGAACTTACTTTAAATCTTTAGAAAATAAAAATGATTATCAAGTTTCAGGGATAAACAATAAACATAGCCCATTATTACAAAATCTTTTACCAGTTGAGCTTGGACCGTCATCAAAAACGTGTCCATGATGGACACCACACTTGGCACAATGATATTCGATCCTTTTCATGCCAAATGAATAATCTATTTTTGTTTTAAAGGCCCCTGGTAAAGCTTCACTGAATGATGGCCAGCCAGTGCCACTATCAAATTTAGCCTCTGAGGAAAATAATTTGTTTCCGCAATTGGCACAATGATAAAAGCCTTTTCTTTTCTCTTGCAGTAATTCACTGGTAAATGGTCTTTCAGTACCTTCGTTAAACATAATTTCTTTTTGTTTGCTGGTAAGGTTCTGATTGATTATTTTTTTAGTTTCTGAAAGTACAAATTTATATGGATACAAAATCCATGACAAACAGGATACACCAATAATCTTTAATAGATTCCTTCTATTGCTCATCAAAACACCCCTGAAAATAATTCAATAAAAATTATTCAGGATTTGCCGTTAATGTTTTAATTTCTAAAATATTCTCGTTGGGGTCTTTAACAAAGAATGTTTCTTGCTCATACTTTGTACCTTTAAATCTTAAGTAAGGCTCATCATAGTATTTTGCACCTTTATCTTTTAATCTTTGTTTTAAAGTATCGAAATCTTTTCTAGATAAATGAACACCAAAGTGAGGCACTGAAACATTACCCATATCGACATCGTGTCTTTCGTTATCTAATTTATGTTCACTTGCATGAAGTGTTAATTCATTTCCCCAAAAATCAACATCAGCCCACTCTTGAGCAGAATTATCTAATCTGCAGCCTAATGTTTCGCTGTAAAATTTTTTTGCTGTCTCTAAATCACCGCATGGTATTGCTAAATGAAAGCAGTTTGTGTTTTTGTACATAATTTCTCCTTTAAATACTTAACAGAATAACTATATAAGCATTAATTTTTTAAATCAAGTTGGCAAATAATAATGAATGATTTTTTACAATCTATAATAGACAGAGACCCTGCGGCAAAATCAAAGGTGAGTTTGATTCTTACCTACCCAGGAGTAAAGGCTATTTTTTTTCATAAAATTGCAAACTTTTTTGCAATAGCTAAATTTGATTTAGTTGCAAGAATCATTTCTCAATTTTCAAGATTCTTAACTGGAATAGAGATTCATCCAAAAGCAAAAGTAGGAAAAAATTTATTTATCGATCATGGAATGGGTGTTGTAATTGGTGAAACCTCCGAGATAGGAGATAATGTTACCATCTATCACAACGTTACACTTGGTGGGATTGCTCCAAGTATTAATGCAAATGATCAAAGAAATGTTAAGAGACACCCAACATTAGAGGACAACGTTGTTGTTGGATCTGGTGCTCAAATTTTAGGACCAGTTGTTGTTGGAAAAAATTCTTTAATAGGTGCTAATGCTGTAGTTACCAAAAACGTTCCTGAGAAATCCATTATGGTTGGAATTCCAGCCACAAGAGTTGGAGATGCCACAAAAGGATTTCAACCTTATGCGGTTACTGATAAAGATAAAGAAAATGACACAAATTAAAAATAACTTTCTTGAGTCGATTGGAAATACTCCTTTAATTAAATTAAAAGCAGCTTCTGAAATCACAGGATGTCATATTTTCGGTAAAGCGGAATATCTTAATCCAGGTGGATCAGTTAAAGATAGAGCTGCTCTTGCTTTAATTAAAGATGCACAGGAAAAAAAATTAATTTCAGAGGGTGGAATTGTAGTTGAAGGCACTGCTGGTAATACTGGAATTGGTTTATGTCTTTTAGGAAATTCTTTAGGTTATAAAACAATTATTGTAATGAATGATAATCAAACACAAGAAAAAAAAGATACTTTAAAAAATATTGGTGCAGATCTTAGGTTGGTACCACCCAAACCATATAAAGATGATGGCAATTATGTAAAAGTTGCAGGGCGTCTTGCCGAAGAATTAAAAAGTACAAATAACAATGGTGTAGTTTGGGCAAATCAATTTGATAACACTGCCAATGCAAAAGGTCACTATGAAACCACAGGACCAGAAATCTGGGAACAAACTGATGGTAAGGTTGATGGTTTTATTTGTGCTTCTGGAACAGGTGGAACTATAGGTGGTGTAAGTAAATTTTTAAAAGAAAAAAATAAAGATATTAAAATTTATTTATCTGATCCAACAGGTTCTGCTCTTTATAGTTATATTTTGAATGGTGAATTAAAAGCTGAAGGAGGATCAATTACTGAGGGAATTGGTTCAAGTCGGGTAACTAAAAATTTTGCTGAAGCAAAAATTGATGGTGCTTATTCAATTAGTGATGAAGAGTCTTTACCAATACTTTATGATTTAATTCAAAATGAGGGTTTAAGTTTAGGAACCAGTTGTGGTGTAAATATTGCAGGTGCAATTAGACTTGGAAAAGAACTTGGCCCAGGAAAAACTATTGTAACTATTCTTTGTGATAAGTCTGATAAATACAACTCAAAGATGTTTAATAAATCTTTTTTAAAGGAAAAAAACCTTCCAATACCCAGCTGGTTATAATATCGCATATCAGCCATGTAACAAAACAGTTACATTTTTAGAATAATATTAATTAACATCGAGGAGTTATGAATAAATATATAGCAGTAATACTATCCTTATTAATTTTTACATCTGCACATGCAGGTATGAGTAAGGATAATAAATCTAAAGCCTGGGATTGTATTGGAATTTATATGGCAAATTACTTTTTACCATCTGGTGAAAAATTTGAATATGGCATGAAAGAAAAATCTATTTCAACAGTAAAAGTTTTAAAAACGTATGCTCTTGAAATTGGTATTCCAGAAAAAGAATGGGATGAAGGAGTAAATAAAGCAGTTGATAAGCATTATGGCTCCAAATACGACAAAGCTAAAACTGAAAAATGTCATACATTTGTTGAAGCTTTAGTTCCGAATGGAGCTGAAAGAGTTAAAAAAGTAGTTCAGACTTTGTATTAATTTAAAAGGAGAAAAAATGGAAAAAGAAATGTTAGTATTCCTTAAACTTAAAGAGGGTAAATTAGAAACTTTCATGGGATGGATGCAATCAGATGAAGGGATGGGTGTTAGAAAAAGCGTTGCCTATCCAGAAAAAACTGTTGGAGCCATGATTCCAGATAAAAGTGGGATGTTATTTAAAGTGAATGTTCATAATGAAGCTGGAATGAAAGAATTTGTAACTGGGAATAATCCTACGGCGAAGGCTATTTACGCAGAATGTGTAGAGAGCGCTAAATTATATGAACTATCTGAAGTAAACTTATAAGGAGTATAAATGAAAAAAATAATGTTAACGCTTTGTTTGGTCTTATTTGTTAGCTCAGCATATGCAGGTTCATGTCCGATGTTAGCTAAAAATATTGATGAAAAAATTAAAAAAGTTCAAGAACTTAAAGATCAAGGTATGGATGCCCATAATAATGGTGATCATGCTAAGTCTGAAAAACTTTTAAATGAAGCTCTTGCTTTATTTAAAAGCTAAACACAAAGGAGAAAAATGAAAAACTATATGGTAACTCACACTTTCAAATCTAAAGAAATGAAAGATAAATTTAGCGAAACAGTAGCCTCAATGAAAATGGAGGATATTATTAAATCAATGACCAGTGATAAAGCTGCGTGTCAAATGACTTGGAATACGCCAGCTGATACAATGCAAATGTTTTGCTGGTGGAAAGGAAATAGTGAGGAAGATATAATTAATCAACTAGGTCAAATGAATGACTTCTTTGAACCTCACCAATTTACTGAGTGCACTGATCAAGTGATGGACTATAACGCTTAAAAAGGGAAAATTATGAGCAAAGGATATTTGATAGCACATCTTAAAGAACACGATAAAGAAGGTATGGAAAAGTTTAGACAAATGTCCGGACCAACTATTGGAGAGCACGGTGGCAAAGTTCTTGTTCGTCAACCCAATCCTGACGTAAGAGAAGGTGAAAATTTAGGTACTGTTGTATTAATTGAATTTGAAAGCATTGATGCTGCTCGTAAATTCTATGAGTCAAAAAAATATCAAGCGGCTAAAGCGGTTAGAGAATTAGCGGCCAAAGCTCATCTAGTTTTAGTTGAGGGGAATTAAAACTCAGCTAATTAAAAAAGGAGTAAAAATGAAAGCAATCTACACAAGAACTATTGGAGTTTATGATGATAAGCTTGGTGAAGCTATGGAAATTTCCAAAGGTTTAGCTGAAGTAAGAAAAAAACATTATCCTGATCATGAAGTTTATTTTTCTTTTCAAATTGGTGGAAATCCAAGAACAGTTAGAGAAACTCTTGTAGGAGAACAGTTTACAGACAAAGCATTTGAAAATGATCAAAACATGTCTGCAGATCCTAAATTTATAGAACTTCAAAAAAAAATGAAGGGAGTCTTTAAAGAAGGTACAATACAAGATGAAATGAGAATGGTCTTTAACGATTAGGAGATAAAATGATAGAAAAATTTAATGGAATATTTTATTTAGCAGTTTTTATAATCCATTTTATAGGATTTGCTTATTATGGATTTAGATGCGTTTTCCAGACAAAGTCCTTTTTAGATAAATATGGTATCGATGATACTGGTGCTGGTATGGTTAGATTTTTTGGATCAATATTTCTTGGTTCCGTAGTTATGGCTATTTATGTTGGTTTTATAAGACCTAATGGTTTAGAAACAACATGGGCATTCTTTAACTTGATCTTTTTGCAAAACTTATCTGCATTTATTGTTGGCTTTTATAATACAAAAATTAATAAACTTGGACACACAGACAAAACATCGGATGAGGGAATTTATGCTCCATTAGTTTTGACTATACTTAGTGCTGTGATGATCTATGGTTTTAGTGACAAAATCTACATTTAACAACAAAGGAGTATAAAATGTCGATGTTAGAGAAATATACCAATGCAATTGACAAGAAAGATGAGTCAACCATGAATGAGCTTTTACATGATGACTTTAAATTCACAATGCACAAGTCAGGAAACACCATTGGTAAAGCTGATGTTATAAAATGGGCAATGAGTGGTGATATAAATCAAGATAAAGCTAGAGTGGTCTACGAAAATGATGAAATTGGAGTTCACCATTCAATAGTTACATTTAATGATGGGAATGTTGAGGCGGTAATGGCAGTTTATAAATATAAAGATGGAAAAATTATAAGTTTAGAGACTGGCGCCACTCCAATGCCAAAATAAGTGAGTCAATTACTTTTTCTTTGTATAATTATAACTGCACTTGATATTTTTTTAATCATTTACGCTTTGACTATCCCACTTTACCCCAAAAAATGGCGAAAAGAGGTAAATAAAAAATACAAAAATGAGACAGCCACTGGAGTAACAATAATTTTTGTAACGATGGCAGCTTGTTTTTTATGGGTAATTTATTTTTATTTCTTAATTTTTGATTTATAATTTTTTATGTTTCCAAAAAAATATTCAAAATTAATATTTATATTTTTTATGGGTCTTGGCATGAGCTTGATCATGACACTTATAATTACATATATCAATACAGGTTATGATGAACTATATTATAAGAGATTTTTTAAAGCTTGGTCAGTAAGCTTGCCGGTTGCATTAGTTGCCACAACAATTGTAGCTCCAATAGTAGAAAAATTTGTAGATAAAATTACCAAATAATAATACTCTTTATATTGTGAGTAATATAATTGCCTACATAGTTCTTATACTTGCAGTAATTTTGGGGACTGCAGCAAATGGTTTTGCTAAAGGAGCTAATGGTTTTACATTATTATTACCTAGCTTATTAACAGCAATAACAATAGTTGCTTGTATGTTTACATTATCAATTGTTATGAAAACTATTCCTGTGGGTATTACTTACGCCTCATTTGCAGGTCTATGTATTATCGCCACAACAATTGTTGGGGTATATAAATTTAATCAAATGCCAGACGTTTACACTATTGTTGGTTTAATTTTAATTATTTCAGGAG
>JBNAKH010000152.1:0-1121 GCA_052047495.1 Candidatus Pelagibacter sp. | reverse complement strand
AGATCAATTCCAGATTATCCAAAAAAAGGGATATTATTTCGAGATATAACAACATTAATTAAAAATGAAAAAGCATTTTCTGAAACAATAAATCAGATAGTTGAAAGGAGTAAAAAAGTAAAATTTGATAAAATTGCAGCTATTGAGTCAAGAGGGTTTGTCTTTGCTTCTGCTGTTTCATACATTTTAAAAAAACCATTTGTGATGCTTAGAAAAAAAAATAAATTACCAGCTGATGTTCACTCAATAGATTTTGAACTAGAATACGGAACAGCAACTATAGAGGTGCATAAAGATTCTATTGATGAAAATGATGAGGTTTTAATTATTGATGATTTAATTGCAACTGGTGGTACTGCTGAGGCAGCAGCTAAGTTAGTTGAAATTTCAAAAGGAAAAGTTGCTGCTTTTATTTTTGTTATTAATTTGTTTGATCTCAATGGTACGGACAAATTAGTAAAAAAAGGTTATAAAGTTGAAAACTTAATTGATTTTCCAGGTCATTAAAAATGGAAAGATTAAATAAAATTTCAAAATTATTTAATAAGATTTATTACAATATTTTCGTCGAAAATTTTAAAGGTAAACTTAATTATAACTTTCCACGTAATTATTTTCGTTGGGATCTTGTAGAATATTTGATTAATAAATATGAATATTCTGATTACTTGGAAATAGGCTGTGATCAAGATCAATTGTTTTCAAAAATTAAGATACGAAATAAAGTTGGTGTAGACCCAAGTAGTGGTGGGAATGTGAGAAAAACAAGTGATGAATTTTTTAAGGAAAATAACAATAAATTTGACATTGTTTTCATTGATGGCCTTCATACTTATGACCAAGTAAAAAAAGATATTTTAAATTCAGTAAATTGTTTAAAAGAAAATGGTATTATCTTAGTTCATGATTGCATGCCCGATAGTCTAAGTAAACAAGCTGTTCCGAGATACAGAATGATATGGAATGGGGATGTCTGGAAAGCAATAGTTGACTTGAGACAAAGAGAGGATTTAGAAATTTTTACATGTGAAATGGATCAAGGTATAGGAATAATTAAAAAAGAGAAAAATACCTCGATATTAGAAATAAAAAAACCAGCAAGAAATCTAAAATTTAAAGTT
>JBNAKH010000151.1:0-3502 GCA_052047495.1 Candidatus Pelagibacter sp. | reverse complement strand
TCTTTTTACTCTAAATAAAAAATATACCTTAGATGGTGATTTCTCATTTAATATAGCTGGATTGGTAAATCATAGTTGTGATGCGAACGCACGTTATGATGGTAAGGGTTTAAAAATTTGGATAACAGCTGATAGAGATATTAAAAAGGGCGAAGAGATAACTTGTGATTATGGTTTTAGTTTTGATAAAGAAGATTACAAGCAATTTCCTTGTAAATGTAAATCAAAAAATTGTTGTGGTTTTATAATTCGTGAGGAAAGTAGATGGCGAATAAATCGTAAATTTGCGATGAGTAATAAAAAAAAATTAATAAATAACTCTCGTTAAATAGAGACCTTGAGCTGGTGCAGGTGGAGCACATAATTCTCTTTTTTTAGACTGCATTACATTTACAAATCTTTTTAATGTCCATTTTTCTTCCCCAACATATTTTAAACAACCAACCATAGACCGAACTTGTTGTTGTAAGAAAGATTGAGATCTGAATTCTATTTCAATCTTATTTTTTGTAGATCTAATTTTTACAGATTTCATAGTCTTTATTGGACTTTTAGCCCTACAACTCGATTTTCTAAAAGTACTGAAATCTTTAGTACCAATCAATTTTCTTGCAGCACCTTTCATCAATTTTAAATCAAGATCTTTTATAATATGCCAGCCTCTATTTTTATCTAAAACTGGTCCACTAATCCGATTAATAATCACATAGTTATAAACTCTCATTTTAGCTGAAAATCTAGCATGAAAATTATTACCTCTTTTTGTAATTTTAAGTATTGCTATTCCATCTTTATTTAAAAAATGATTGATTGATTTTAAAAACCTATCAATTTTGATAATCTTGTTTTTACAATCAAAATGTGCCGACTGCTCTTTGGCATGTACACCAACATCTAATCTTCCAGCCCCATATATTATGATTTTTTCTTTTAAAAGTTTTGAAATTTTCTCTTGTAATAACCCCTGGACAGTTTTTCCTTTTTTTTGAATTTGCCACCCCCTAAAATTAGTACCCTCATATTCAATTAGTATTTGATACCTAAACATTTGATAACTTTGAGCCCTTTTTAATTTGAGAGCCCAACATGAATTCGCTAATTTTTTGTGGTCTTTTTCCTTGTCTTTGAATTTCGAGAATCTTAATAGATTGGTTTTTATTACATGCTACCTCCAGCTGATTTGAAATTATTTCTCCAACTTGACCTACTCCATTACCAATTTCGGCTTTTAAAATTTTATATCTTTCGCCATTAAAACTAAAAGAAGCACCTGGGGAGGGAAATAATCCATTTATTTTTCCAATTATTTTAGAGGCATCCTCGTCCCAATCAATCCGTGACTCCTCCTTATCAATTTTTTTTGCATAAGTAGCTTTTGAATGATCCTGATCAATAAACTTCGCCTTATCTTCAAGTATATCATCCACATTATCTAAAATTTTTTCAGCAGCTAAAGTGGATAGTTTTTCTGAAATTTCTTGAGCATTTTGGTTTTGATCTATTTTGATCTTATAAATATTACTAACTGGTCCGCTATCCAATTCTTTTTTGATCTTCATAATACTTATGCCCGTTTCAGGATCTAAATTCATAATTGATCTCTGGATTGGCGCTGCGCCTCGCCAACTAGGAAGAATTGAGGCGTGAATATTTACAAAACCTTTTTTAGTTAAGTTTAAAAAATTTTCCGGAATTATTTGTCCATATGCACACACTATTGCAAGATCAGCATTTAATTCTTTTAAAAATTCATACTCCTCATGATTATCTTTAAGTGTCTTGGGTGTTCTATAATCTATATTTAAAGTTTCAGAAATACCCTGAATTGGACTTTTGTTAATTTTTTGTCCTCTATGAGATTTTTGTGGTGGTTGAGTAAAAACCACAGAAATATTATAACCATTTTGATATAGAGATTTTAAGATAGGAACACAAAATATTGGTGTACCCATAAAGATAATCTTATTTGCCATCTTTAAACTACTATTCTGTCTGGATTTTTTTTAATTTTTGAAATTTTTTTTATAATAAAATCTTTCTTTAATTTTGATAAATGGTCAATAATTAATTTTCCATCTAAATGATTTATTTCATGTTGAATACAAGTAGATAAAAGCCCATCACATTTAAGATTTTTCTTCTCTCCCTTTTCGTCAATATATTCCACCTCACAAATTTTTGGTCTCTCAATTTCAATAAAAGTTTCAGGTATTGATAGACAACCCTCTTCGTACACCGATGTCTCTTCGCTTAAGTTTTTTATTACAGGATTGATTAATGCTATTGGCTGATTTTCTTCATCCTTATTTGAAACGTCGACAACTAAAACTCTTTTTAGTATACCCACTTGAACTGCAGCAAGACCAATTCCCTTGGAGTGGTACATTGTTTCAAATAAGTCTTCAATTAATTTTTTTTCATTAATTCCAACTTTTTCAATTGGATCAGATATTTTTTTTAATATTTCATCTGGAACGGTAACAATTTCTTTAAGCATAATAAATAATTAAACTAATTTTTAAACTTTTAAAGGAAGAACTTTAAGCAATATCTTATTTCTCATCCAATCAATATTAAGCTTATTGAGAGCTGTTATTATAAAATAAATTGTATCTTCATCTATTCTGTCAATTTCATCTTGTCCAATCACTTCAGCAATTCTCAAAAGTGCTAAACCAGTTTCACTATTATTAATCATAATTTGTATGTCTGTAGGAATTTCATTTTCATCAATTTGATACAAGTCATCGTATTTTTCTGAAATTTCAATTCCATCATATCTTAACGACTCTAAAAATATAATATCTTTTTTAGATAGAAAATATTTTTTGTTTTTTTTTATCTTTTTTAAAAAATTATTTGTGTCTTTAGAAATTTTGGAACTAGCATAATCACCGTTAAAGTAATTAATTAGTTTTGATTGATGCATTATATCATTGTTAAACTTAATTTTTTTATCTTCATCCTTTTCAATTTGAATGTTTGTATAATAAAAACTTGTTAAATTATCTGGTATATCTACCGGATTAATTTTCTCGAGAAAGATTTTCAATTCTAAATCAAACGCTTTGTCTAAATCATCATCTTTAAAGGAATTTTTTAGTACTCTTAATAACTTTAATTTTTCTACCATTTCTGACTCAAGTAAAATTTTTTGATAAATTAGAGCCCTGCCTTCAATTTTAGAGAGTTTTTTATATTCATTTTGAGCATTGAGAAGTTGATTAAAATTAAATTGGAATCTTTTATATAAATTAAATAATTCTTTTTCTGGATAATTTTTATCATGAACAGCTTTTTCTATAGTTCCTATTTTCTCGATTTCTGAAACATCAATTTGTTTAAATGAACCTAGTAAATTTGCAGATGAAAGATATTTCCAAATTATTTTTTTAGTTTTTTCGTTAGGTTCGAAATTAAAATTAGGATTTGTTTGATGGGCTAAGTAAAAATCAAATATTGTTTTTTCAGATACTGAATCATCTATTTTTTTTGTGTATTT
>JBNAKH010000150.1:0-1001 GCA_052047495.1 Candidatus Pelagibacter sp. | reverse complement strand
CATGATAAATTTTTTTTTGTTCAACGATTTTTGCGCCTTCACAAAATAAAATATGTTGAAATCCTAGACAGATCCCTATGATTTTCTTTTTACCTTTATATTTTTTATAAATTTTTGAGGTGATTGGATAATTTTTTGGATTACCTGGTCCAGGTGAAAAAATTATTGTAGATGCCTTCTTAATTTTATTTTCGTTAACTTTATCATAGTTATCGCACTCAACTTTATCAAACAAAGCAAATTGATGAACTACATTATGAGTAAAGGAGTCGTTATGATCAATTACATAAATCATTTAAATAAATCTATTAACGCTTTAGCTTTAAGAAAGTTTTCATTAAATTCATGATTGGCATTACTATCGACGACAACACCTGAAGCAACTGAAATTTCAGATATATTTTTAAAATTTAAAATTGAGCGTATAATTATATTAAATCTCATATCACCATTGAATTTTATAAAGCCAAAGCTACCTGTGTAAATATTCCTGTTTTCTTTTTCCTGATTATTTAAAAGATTAAGCGTATTTATCTTTGGACACCCAATAACTGAACCACCAGGCATCATTGCTTTAATTATTTCAAAATTATTTGTATTTTTTTTTAATTTACCTTTGATAAGGCTAACATAATGAAAAAGGTCTTTATATTCTTCTACGATTTTTTGTTTAGATAATTTTACAGAGCCCACTTTGCAAATTCTTGATAGATCATTTCTTTCCATATCAACAATCATATTGTGCTCTTTGGTTTCTTTTAAATTTTTTCTAAAATAATTTAATGCCTTCATTTTATTTAAACGCTTCGTTTTTTTTACAGTCCCAGCTATTGGTTTTGTAGATATATCACTCCCCTTTTTTGTAATTAAAGTTTCTGGGGAACAGCTAATTATTGAAAAATTATGATCTTTAATCATAAAAGCCTCAGGAGCTAAGTTGGTATTAGATAACCTCGAAAAAAAATCTAACGGATTAATTTTCGACTTTGTTTTATATTTGG
>JBNAKH010000149.1:0-1086 GCA_052047495.1 Candidatus Pelagibacter sp. | reverse complement strand
TGAAATATGAACAAAATTTATATATTTTTTCAGTCTTTTAATGCCTCTTGCGATTAATGATGTTTGTTTAAATTTAACTAAACCTTTAGGTATTTTTTTGGTAAGTGGCATTAATCTGGTTCCACGTCCAGCTGCCATTATAAAAGCATGATTTATTCTTCTATAAGTCATTAGATTTCAGACCAAACTTGATAATTTTTTCAATTTCAGACTGCGCTAATCTCTTTGCATTTTCAGAAGATACTATTTCTTTAAGTGGTTTTTTTAAAAGATTATTAAAATCGATTACAAAATATTTTCTATTCTTAATTTTCATCTCTTTGGCATATTTTAATTCGTCTTCACCAATTAGATATTCATCTTGTCGATCGCCTTTTCTGGATTGAATTATTTTATATTTACCTCCAAATTTTTTTGTCCAGACTTTTAAGAAATCAATCATTTTTGCAGATTTCATTTCGGCTGAAAGAATTTTTCCATTTAATTTATTTTTAAGTTTTAGAGCTTGATCAATTAAACTTACAGCTTCATTGACTGAGAAAAAAAATCGCCTCATATAAGGACCAGTGGTAAGTATAGTCTTATTTTTTTTATACATTTGTTTCCAAATTGGTAGAACAGATCCAGTAGACCATGTTACATTACCGTACCTCACACAAATAAATTTAGTTTTACTATAAGATTTTATTGATGAAAAAAGTCTTTCCATACAAGACTTACTTAAACCATAAATATTTTTAATTGGTGGTGATGCTTTGTCGGTTGAGACACCTATAACAGTCGGAACTTTTTTGTTTATACAGGCTCGAACAATATTAGTTGATCCAAGTATATTTATATCAATACATTCAAATGGAAATTTTTCTGATAAGTCGACAAATTTTGTAGCCGCAGCATGAATTACGATATCAGGTTTAGTATAATTTAAACAATCATTTACAGACTCGATATTAGAAACATCTAAAGGTACTACTTCACAATTTGTTAAATTCTTTACCAGGAAATTTTGTTTATTGTTACGAGCACCAAGAAAAACTTTATACTTTTTCTTATAAAAATTAGCTAAATTTCTTCCTAGGTAACCAG
>JBNAKH010000148.1:0-2571 GCA_052047495.1 Candidatus Pelagibacter sp. | reverse complement strand
AGAAATTTTAAATCTTTTTAATAAAAAACTAGTAAATGGTTGTGCAAATATTACTGGTGGAGGTTTACCAGGTAATCTCAAAAGAATTATTCCAAATAATCTTTGTGCAGAAATTGATTTAAAAAAGATAAAACCCCTTAAAATCTTTAAATGGTTAAAAAAAAATAACGTAGATGACTTCGAAATGTTAAAAACTTTTAATTGTGGCGTTGGTTTTTGTTTAATTATAAGTCCAAAAAATTTAAGAAAAATTAATAAATTTTTTTCAAAACATTATAAACCTTATGTGATTGGCAAAATATCGAAAAATTCAAAAAAAATAAAAATGAATGGTAAAATTAATTGGTCCTAAAAAAATAAAAACTGCAATTTTTATTTCTGGTACGGGAAGTAATCTAGAGAATTTAATTAAATTTTCTTTAAAAAAGAAATCACCAATTGAAGTGATTTTGATCATTTCAAATAATTCAAAAGCAAAAGGTCTTAAATATGCAAAAAAACATAAAATCAAAAAAAAAGTTTATAATTATAATAAAAAAAAAATCTCTGAAACAAAAACTTTAAAAGATCTAAAGTCAAATAATATTAAGCTAATATGCCTTGCAGGTTTTATGAAAATTTTATCTGAAGATTTTATAAGAAGATTTAAAGGAAGAATTCTGAATATACACCCCTCTTTATTGCCAAAATATAAGGGATTAAGAACACATGAAAGAGTGATTAAAAACAGGGAAAAATACTCGGGATGTACAGTGCATTTGGTAAATTCAAAACTTGACTCAGGTAAAGTAGTCCTGCAAAAAAGAGTTAAAATATCAAAAAAGGAAACTCCATCATCCCTCCAAAAGAAAATATTGAAATATGAACACAAATTGTATCCAAAAGCTATTAATAAATTATTTGCTAATCCTTAAAAAAAAAATCAATTTCAATTTTTGCATTTTCAATACTATCTGAACCATGTACTGAATTTTTATCTATTGAAATTCCATACTTTTTTCTAATAGTGCCATCCTCTGCGTCTTTCGGATTAGTTGCTCCCATTAATTTTCTATTATCAGCTACAGCGTTTTTTTTCTCGAGTATCATTGCAACGATTGGGCCAGAAGAAAGATAGGTACATAAATCACTATAAAATGGTTTTGTTTCATGTACTTTATAAAATTTTTCGGCTTCTGATTTTTCTATCTGGATTTTTTTTTCTTTAGATATATTGAAACCATGTTTTATAAACATTTGTTTAATTTCATTATCTAGATTTCTTTCTACCGCATCTGGTTTAATTATTGATAAAGTTTGTTCAATATTACTCATAATAATCTTCAATTAATTTATCTAATAATCTTACTCCAAATCCAGTGGCCCCTTCAGAATTTAAGGCACCTCCATATTTTGAAAATGCCATACCTGCGATATCTAAATGTGCCCAAGGAGTTTTATTAAGGATGAATCTCTGTAAAAATTGTGCTGCAGTTGTTGAGCCAGCTCCTCCAACGTAATTAATGTTTTGCATATCAGCATTTTTAGAATTAATTAATTTATCATAATTTTTATCAAGAGGCATTCTCCATACTTTCTCTCCAACTTTTTGGCCAGCATCGAACAATTGTTTTGATAGTTTATCACTATTTGAAAAAAGTCCAGCAAATTCAGAACCTAAAGAAACTATTATTGCTCCAGTTAAAGTAGCTAAATCGACAATAAATTCAGGTTTATATTTTTTTTCTGTATAGGTAAGTGCATCAGCTAAAACTAATCTACCTTCAGCATCTGTATTTAAAACTTCAATTGTTTTTCCACTATATGATTTAACTATATCACCAGGTCTTTGAGCATTACCACCTGGCATATTTTCAACAAGGCCTACAACCCCGATTGCATTTATTCTTGCCTTCCTTAGCGCAAGATTTTTCAATAAACCTACAACAACAGCAGAACCAGCCATGTCATACGTCATATCTTCCATGAATTTAGCTGGTTTAAGAGAAATACCACCAGTATCAAAACAAACTCCTTTTCCAACAAATGCTAAAGGTTTTTTTTTTGCTATAGTACCCTTCCACTCTAAAGTAACAAGATACGATCCTCTTATACTACCTTGCCCCACTCCCAATAGAGCATTCATACCAAGCTTTTTTAATTTTTTTTTATCATAAATATTTACTTTAAGACCAAATTTTTTAAGCTTTGATAATCTTTTTGCGTACTCATCTGGATGAAGAATATTTCCAGGTTCTGAGACAAGATCTTTTGTATAATTAGTCCCCTCAATTAGTGACTTATACTTCTTGTTTTTGTTAAATTGAAATGATTTATTTTTATTTAAGACTTCTATATCAAATATTCTTTCTTTACTTTTTGATTTATATTTATTGAATTCATAGGATTTTAATTGAAGGCCTTGTGCGAATTCGTCGAAAAAAAATTTATTTTTAGGAAAAGTAGTTCTTATATTTTGTTCATAAAAAGTAGTCTTAAAATATAGATTTGATTTTAAGTACATATAAAATTCAGCTCCAATTTTTTCAGTCTCAAATGAGGATTGATTATTTTTCATTTTTATTAAGATAA
>JBNAKH010000147.1:0-3657 GCA_052047495.1 Candidatus Pelagibacter sp. | reverse complement strand
CATCATCAACAGATGACAATAAAACAACAGGAATTGTTCAAGATTTATTAAAAGATATTGAAAACACAAAAGAACAAGGTTGTATTGATTTAACCAAAAAGTTCGACAAATATGATGGTGAAATCATTGTTTCAAAAGAAAGAATTGAAGAAATTAAAAAAACTTTAGATCAAAAAACTAAAGATGATATTCAGTTTTCCTTTGATCGAGTAAGAAAATTTGCCGAAGCTCAACTCAAAAATTACGGGCAAGATTTTGAAGTTGAATTGTCTGATGGTTTGTATGCAGGTCAAAAATTAGTTCCTGTTAATACGGCGGGTTGTTACATACCTGGGGGAAGATATGCACATATTGCCTCTGCTGTAATGAGCGTTACTACAGCAAAAGTTGCTGGTGTTAAAAATATTATAGCGTGTAGTCCACCAAAAGAAGGTGTTGGTGCCCACCCTACTATTGTCTACACTGCTGATCTTTGTGGGGCAGATGTAATTTTAAACTTAGGTGGTGTTCCTGCAATTGCTGCAATGACTAATGGATTATTTAAAAACCCTCCAGCAGACATAATTGTTGGTCCAGGAAATCAGTTTGTGGCTGAAGCAAAAAGAATTTTATATGGCAAGGTAGGTATTGATTTATTTGCAGGTCCAACTGAAATTGGAATCATTGCTGATGCAAAAGCTGATCCAGAAATAGTTGCTGTTGATTTGGTGGGCCAAGCAGAACATGGTTATAATTCTCCATGTTGGCTTTATACGACTAGTAAAGAATTAGCTGAGAAAGTTATGAAGAGAGTTCCAGAATTAATTGCAGAGTTACCGGAGGTTCCAAGAACTAGCGCAGAGGCGGCTTGGAGAGATTATGGTGAAGTTATTCTTTGTGACACTGACGAAGAGATTGTAAAAATTAGTGATGAATATGCTCCTGAGCATTTAGAAGTTCAAACAGAAAATTTAAAATGGTTTCATGAACGATTAACAAATTATGGATCATTATTTGTCGGTGAAGAAACTACAGTTGCCTATGGAGATAAATGCTCAGGTACAAATCATATTTTACCAACTAAAGGAGCTGGTAGATACACAGGTGGTTTATTTGTTGGTAAATTTATTAAAACCTTAAGTTTTCAAAGAATGACAAAAGAGTCTACTGAACTAGTTGGTGCTGCTGCTGCAAGAATATCTAGATACGAAGGCATGGAAGCTCACGCTAGAACTGGAGATGTAAGGCTCAAAAAATACGGCTATTCCAGTTAAAATAAATAACCAAATCTCAGTCTTGCAGATTGTTTTTGAACTTCCTCTACATAATTACTAGTTAAGTAGTTTATATCAAAAGTTGTTTCGTCAAAATTTAAACCAATAAAATAATTTTCGGTTAGTTTGTAATCAATTCCAAATCCTCTTGCCCAATACTCACGAATAAAGGTTGGATCGTTTTGATAAGCAGTCCATACTGGATGAGCATCTCCAGTTCCTAAATAAATAAAAAAAACAAAATCATTATAATTATATCCAAAATTGAACTTCACTTCTCTCAGTTTTTCATATGTAACACTTCCATCAAATGTTGGAACAGCAGTATCTTTTCCAATATTTTCTTGAAAGCTTGTTTCTAAACCTAATAAAAAATTATCTAAATAAAAATTATAACCTAAAAAGAAACCTAGATTTTTTTTTTCAGCATCAGTTGAGGTATAATAAGGAATTTCATAATTATGCTGCTGACCTACAGCAGTCAATTCATCAATAGATTTATATATTCCTAAATAGAATTTAGTATCAATTTTAGGTAGTTCTATTGCATTTAGTCTTGAAGTAAGAAAAAGGAAAACTAAAAAAACTTTTAATATTTTCATTATTTTTTTTAAATCTAAATATGTTTTTGAGAATATATTGCTATTAAAAACATAAACAAGATAATAAAGTTTTGATAGAACTATAGATGTAAGCTAATAAATACGATACTAAAAATTCATTTTATAAAAAGCATTACCACCTAAACTCAATGTATTTTGGCTAGAGAGTAAGCCATAATAAGCGACACCTATTTTGCTATTTTCATAAATATATTTTTCATAATTCATGCTAGCTGACAATGAAATTTCTCTCTTTAAATCATTATCTTGTTTATATATTGCAGTTGTACCATTAATTGAATATGTCTGTTCATCATCTCCAATAGCACTTCTAAGATCTAAAGCCCAATTTAAATTTAGTTTTTCTTTTTTGTCATCTCTAATCAGATAATTATCTGATAGATAAATTGACAAGTTTCCAACTACTCTATTTCTCCAAGAATAAAATTTACTCTCATCATATGTTGGTGTTACTGATATGCTTGATGTAAATCCAATATCTGGAATAATATTCAAATTATTTTTTTTTGCTCCTATTTGGATATCATAAGTTTGAAAATTACTATTAGAATCTACTTTTCCTGATGACTCTGTGTTAGTTAAAACTTTTCTCTTTCCATCTTTTAATGTAATGCCACCAGTAACAAAGGTATCTAATTTAAAAAATTTATTATTATTAGGAATATGAATACCTCCAGAGATATTTTGGTATGTAATCTTATAGTCTTTTGCAAAATCTTGTACTCCACCTTCAAACATCATCATAAAATTAGAGTTTTCTAATGGGTAAATTAAATTTGCTCCTAAATTGATTAAATTATATTCCATCGCTAAACTATTTGAGTCTTCATTTCTGTTGACGATAGTTGAATATAACTCACCCCAGCCTCCCTCGTGATTAAATAAATTTGAATTTTCGTATCTATTTAGAAAATTTCTTAAATTAATTGATTTATAGCTAAGCATCTCATCTATAGTTTCACTTCCACCTTGACCTACCGATCCTGCTGAACCTTTTACAACTTGATTGCCATCTAAATCCTCTAAGGTAAAATCTCCTGTAATGTCATAATAATAAGCTCTACCAACACCATGATTGAATCTTAATTTATTCCCTGTCGTTCCATTTCCAGATCTAATTTTACCGACTACTATTCCGGCATCTTTTAAAGTTAGAGTGTTATTATCTCCTTTAAGTTGGATTGCCTTGTTAGTTACTGATTTATTATTTTTAATTGAACCACTATTAGTAAGTGTTGAGCTTGCACCAAGGACTATAGTTGACTCATTTCCTTTACTATAAATTTCACCCCCGGAATTATTGGTAATAGTATTCCCAGTATCGTCGTCAGCAAAAACTATTGCACTACTTTCAGTACCAGTTGCTGAAGAATAAATTTCACCACTATTATTAATTGTTGTGTTCACTGCACCACTACCCGCATCACCAAGAATAGTATTGTTATTAGACTTTATCACTCCTTTGTTTTTATTAGTTATGGATACTCCATCTGAATTGCTCACATTAATAGCTTTTGAGGAATCACTGTTTATTGTACCCGAATTTACAATTGTTAATTCAGCACCATCAGTAAATATTGTATTAGAATTAGTAGTTGTGCTTACTGTTGATCCAAAATGAATAGTAAGTGTATTACCGGACCTTTCAGAGTCATTTAAAATAAAAAGTTTTCTAGATCTTTCAAGTGTAGTGTTACCAGTTACAACAGCACCAGCATCATCTTCTGTGAATATATATTGTGTATTATTGGTATCAGTATCGTAGGTTTTCGATCCTGTAA
>JBNAKH010000146.1:0-1429 GCA_052047495.1 Candidatus Pelagibacter sp. | reverse complement strand
TAAAACTGAAGATCCTGATGGCACTATCCTAGAAAACTTCAAAAAGAAATTTCAACAATATAGAATTAATTGGAAAGAATTTCCAAGGAGGATGTATGAAAATAAAATAAATGATTATAATAATTTTGATTTTGATGATCATGGACCACTATGTGTAGATATCGAAACAGCAGCTATTTGTGATTTAGCATGTCCACATTGTTATAGGGAATACATTTTAACTCCTGATAAAATAATGAAATTTGAGAATTATAGAAAGATAATTGATGAAATTTCTGAATTAAAAGTTCCATCAATAAAATTAAATTGGAGAGGGGAACCCTTGCTAAATCCAAATATAAACAAATTTATTGAATATGCAAAAATAAAAGGAATTTTAGAGGTTTCAATAAATACAAATGCAACAAATCTTAACGATAAAACAGCTAAGTCATTGATCGAGTCTGGTTTAGATTTTATGATTTATTCTTTCGATGGTGGAACAAAGCAAACATATGAAAAAATGAGACCTGGAAGATTTAAAAAGAATAATTTTGAAACAGTTTATAATAATATTAAAAATTTTTATGCGATTAGAAAAGAAATGCAGGCTAAATTTCCAGTTACTAAAATTCAAATGGTGCTCACAAGCGATACGAGAAATGAATTAAAAAATTTTTATGACTTATTCAATAATTATGTTGATGATGTTACAGTTACACCTTATTCAGAAAGGGGAGGCAACTTAGATGATTTGAATGATACTCAAAAACAAAAAATTCAAAACTATCTAAAAAAAAATAATCTTAAAAACGATTTAAATTATAAAGTTCATGCAGAAAATCAAATTAGTATTGAAAATGGTCGAAGACCTTGTGAACAAATTTTTCAAAGATTGATGATTACTTATGATGGTAGAGTAGCAATGTGCTGTATGGATTGGGGAGCAAAACATTGTGTTGGATATACTAGTAAGGAAGGATTTGATATTGATAAAACATTGCGTGAATTGAAGAAAAAGATCGACAATAATCAAAAAGGATTTGAACTATTAATTAATGCCAAATACCCAGAAAATCTTAATTCTCCAAAAAATGAAGTTCAAACTTTAAAAGAGATATGGAGAGGATCAGAAATGAATAAAATAAGAAATCTTCATAAAAAAAAACAACTAAATCAAATAGAAATTTGTAAAAAATGCGATTTTAAAGATACATATGAATGGAAAGAGATATAATAATATTAAATTTATTTCTGAGATAGCATCTACACACAATGGGTCCGAAAAAGAGTTAACCCAATTAATTAAATTATTAAATAGATCTAGGACGGACTATATCAAATTTCAAATTTTTGAAGCGGATGAGTTATGTCATAAAACTTCAAAAATGTATCAAGGTCTAAAAAAAGTGGAAATTATTAAAAAACAATGGAAAAAAATTTTGGGTAA
>JBNAKH010000145.1:0-4267 GCA_052047495.1 Candidatus Pelagibacter sp. | reverse complement strand
TGCTAATAATTTTTGGTTTAGTTTCTAATTATGGAAATAGAGTGAATAAAAATAAAACTTTAAATTTTCTATCCACATTATCTATTTCAGGTTATGCAATACCAGGAGTAATTTTAGCTGTTGCGTTTATAACTTTTGTTGCATGGTTTGATAATAGTTTGGTTAAAAATTTAGGTTTTGTTTCTATCAAAAAAGTTTTTATAGGATCAATTCTTGGATTAGTACTTGTATATTTTATTAGATTTTACTCACTTGCATATAATGGAATAAAATGAGGTTATGAAATAATTAATATTTCAGTTGTCGAAAGTTCATATCTACTTGGTTACTCAAAAAGAAAAACTTTTTTGAATATTCATATTCCTTTTTTGAGAAATTCTTTGTTGTTTGTTGGAATATTAGTATCTTTAGAAATAATAAGAGAACTACCAATAACTCTTATTTTAAGACCTTTTAATTTTGAAACTTTTGCGACTACAGCTTATATCTCTGCATCAGAAGATTTGCTTGAGGCTGCTGCTGTTCCTTCTCTATTTTTAATTTTGATTGCAACTTTTTTCATAATTGTTACATCTAAATATATTTTGAGAGACAACAATGAATAAAAATTTTTTTGAAGTTAAAAACGTTGATTTTAATGTAGGTAACAAAACTAAAGTTAAAAACGTTTCTTTTGCAATTGAAAATCAAGGTGACGTAATATGTCTTTTAGGTCCCTCAGGTATTGGCAAAACTACAATATTAAGAACAATTGCTGGACTTGAAAAAATCAAAAAGGGTTCGATAATTTTAAATGGAAAAACATTATCTTCTGAAGAAATAAATCTAGAACCAGAAGATAGAAACATATCGCTTGCTTTTCAAGACAATAGCTTATTTCCACATTATACAGTTGAAAAAAACATTTTACTTGGGTCTGAAAGAAATAAAGAAAAAAAAGATAAAAAAATTAGTTTAGATGAAATAGTAGAACTATTAGATATTTCTAAAATATTAAGTAAATATCCACATGAAATTAGCGCTGGCGAAGCTCAAAGAACCTCATTGGCAAGATCATTGATAACGCAGCCAGACTTATTGCTCCTTGATGAACCATTATCAAATGTAGATCAAAGTTTTAAAGAAGAAATTCAAGTAAGGTTAAAAAAAATTCTCAACAAATTAAAGATAACAACAATAATAGTTACTCATGACTCTTATGAAGCTTTTTATTTAGGATCTAAATGTGGGATAATTTTAAATCAAGAACTGAAACAATTTGATGATCCTTATAAAGTTTATCATTTCCCAAATTCTGTTGAGGTAGTCAATTTTTTAAATAGAGGAATTTTAATTCCAGCAAAAGTAACTGGAAAAAATACTTTAGAAAATTTAGATTTAGGCACTATTGAGGGTAACTTTATAAAAGAATATCCAGAGGGGTCGGATGTAAAATTATTACTCCAGCCTGAGGACTTAGAACATGATGACTCAAGTAATTTAAAGCTTGAGGTAGTTGATCGAAAATTTAGAGGGACTAATTTTATTTATACACTCAAAACTTCAAGCAACACTTTAATTCCCGTATTTGTTCATTCACATCATATTCACCAACATGAAGTGGATGAAAAATTTGGTATTAAAAGACCAATTCATATTGATCATATAGTTTGCTTCTAATAAAAACCTCTTAGAAAATGAAAAGTAACTTTAAAGTTTTTTTAAAGGGAATTATTGACGTAAGCCCACTTATGATACCAGTGGTCCCATTTGGTTTAATATTTGGCGTATTGGCTATTGATATTGGGTTTACTCCAATTGAAACAATGGCAATGTCTCTAATTATTTTTGGTGGTGCTTCACAAATAGTTCTATTACAATTATTTTCAGGTGGAGCTTCATCTTTAGTAATAATAAGTTCTGTTGGGGCTGTTAATTCAAGACATTTACTTTACGGCGCAGTCGTATCTGAACATCTATCAGATTTGAAATTAATCTGGAAAATTATTATTTCATACTTTTTAATTGATCAAGCATTTGCAATTTCAAATGAATACTTAAAAAAGAATAAAGATAATAATAAATATTTTCATTTAGTAGGTGGAGGAGCTACTTGTTGGGTGATATGGCAGTCAACAACATTTTTAGGAATTATACTTGGAGCAGCAATCCCAGAAAAACTTGGTCTAAGTTTTGCGGTTCCTTTAACTTTTTTAGCCTTATTAGTTAATGACTTTAGAAAATTAATAAATGTGATTGTAATAATTATTTCAGGGTTGGTTGCTACATTTGGATATAATTATATCCCTTTTAAGGCATACGTCATAGTTGCTGCTCTTGCAGGGTTATTTACTGCAATGATTTTAACAACGAAAAATAAAAAAGTATGAGCAACTGGGCATTAATTATATATTGTGGATTGATTACGTATCTAACAAGATTTTCTATGATAGCTTTAATTAAAAAGGAAATGTTTAATGATAGAATTAGAGAAATATTATCATTTGTGCCATCTGCAATATTTCCTGCAATAATTTTTCCGGCAATTTTTATTAATGACAAAGGCTTGTTCGAAATAGATGATAATCCAAAGATATTAGCTGTAATAATTGCAATGGTTATTGGTATTTTTTCTAGAAGTATAATTGCGACAATATTTTCAGGATTAGCTTCTTATTGGTTTTTAATATTTGTTGTATAAGCAAATATGAAAAAAATTTTAACTATTTGCTTTCTTTTATTTGCATTCAATGTCAATGCAATGGAAAAAGAGACAACTTTTAAAAAAGAATTATTTGATAAAGCACAATCTGAAGGTAAGGTTGTTGTGGTGAGTTCCTGGATTAAGTATTGTATGTCATGCGCTAGTCAAATGAAAGTTTTGCAAAAAGCAAAAAATGATTTTAAAAATATTGAATATTTTTCATTTGATGTCACTAACAAGGAGATTGCTAATTTCTTTAATGTGCAATATCAAACCACACTTTTAATTTTTAAAGACAATAAAGAAGTTTATCGAAGTCTTGGTGAAACTAGTAAAGAGCTAATTTATAAAGCTTTAAAATCCTCAATTTAAATAATTTTCAAATTTCAATTCAATCTTTTTGTAATTGTTTATAAACTGTATTCCGCCAATCATAATGTAGATCGGTAGAAGATACCTGTATGATTCTTTTTCTATCAAAATCAATAATTAACTGTTGACCTGCAAAACCATCCATTGCAAGAATTGTTTTGTGTTCTAATCCATATAAGTCAAAGTGAAACTGACCACCATAACTTGTTGCCATCTGTGAAACAGACATATCGGTTCTTTTGTTGTAATTTCTATCATGGTTTTTATTAATTCTGTTTTCATACATAGACTTTAAATACTTACCAACGCAAGTATCATTATTCCAATGATTCATCATTGAATAAGCAATTCTTAAATAATCATATCTATCAGCAAAAAAAGTATAACGACCATACTCGCCTGATGATCTATTGCCTGATTTATGTTTTTCTATTGACTTACCAAAATATACATTTCTTTGAATCTTTGCGTCTTCGGTAAATATCTTATGCAATAATTTATTCCAGTCATCACCTGTTTTGTAAATTACATAATTCATTATAACATTCGTAGTCATAGCAGAGTAATTATATTTTTGAAATTCCATCTGACCTGTTGTTGTATTCCATGTACCATTTTCGACATCTCTAAATGGTTTAGTATCTTTGAAATACTTTTTCATAATTCTACTAATAGGTTGTGTATTTACATTTTGACCTTTACCTTTAATTTTATTATCTGTTTTATAATATCTTTGACCTATTATATGTTCATCACCTGCTGCCATGTTAAGTAAGTCTAATAATACCTGATTTTCATATAGGGTTTTTTCAACAGTTGGATAATCTATTTTATGATTAATTGATTCTATATAACCACCACACACAGCATAACCTGTAACCAAAGATACTAAAGATTTACCAACCGAGTGTGAAGGCATGTAACCATTTCTATATTTTGATTTCTTAAATTGATCAATTTTAATTACGCCGTCCTCAAATAGTATAAACGATACCATACCATAGTCGCCGTCTTTTGATTTTTTCTTATTAATCTGTTCTTCAACTACAGCAGATATTTCATTATTTATAATCGCTGACTTAAACTTAACTGCGTTTTCAGATTTTTTAATAGAATATTTGTATAAATTATCAAAAGCGTATTTCTCATTTTTGTGATGACCAAATACAACACTGATCATCATAAAGAAGGCCATTACTATATAAAAAAAAC
>JBNAKH010000144.1:0-1177 GCA_052047495.1 Candidatus Pelagibacter sp. | reverse complement strand
TAGTGAGAATATCACTGACATTGATTATTTTGAAGATTACGAGAAAGAATTTGAAAAAAGCAATTGTATTATTCTTTTGAATGAGACTAATCAGCAAATTCAAAAATTTAGAGAAAATCCCATAGAGGACCACGGTATGATTAATAATTTTATTGGATTTTCAAAGGTAAGAAGACATCACCCTGAAAAGAATCAATCATTAATTACTGATGTGAATGGATTTCGAACGAAGAAGATTTTACAAGATTTTAAATTCAAGTATTACAGTCCATTTATTGGAAACGATGTTGTGGAAATGAACTCAATTGTCAGTAAATATATTGCTGCAGCAACATTTGATCTTAAACATACCAACTTAATAAATTTGTTATTTCAACGAGTTCATACTTTAAAATCTCACACCTTATTAGATAAGTCATTATCAACAACGTTTTGTGAGCTTGAAAAATACTTTCAAAACAAAAATGAAGTCTTAATTGGTATTATTGATTATGACTTTAGTTTATCAAGAAGAAAAATTAAAAATATATCAATTAACCCCGAACAAAGACAACAAATTGATTTAGATGAAGGGGATCGATTAATAACCATTGCCAATTTCAGTGACCTTGAGATGGTCAGTCAAAATAGAAATTTGCATATATTATAAAAAAGAAAGGTGAATAATATGAAAAACAATAGATCAAAACTAGAGAGAAAACTTGATGAAGTAAATCACACTATGGAACTTATAAGAACCATAGTTCCTGTAATTATATTGGTAGTTCAATTAATTATTTTAACAAAAATTTAATTTTTAATTTCATAAGTGACAATTAAAATCAGACCGTACGTATTCTCGGGAGAAGATTTGTTTTTTGTAAACAAAATAAAAAACCCTCGAATAAATTTTTTGGATTTTGAATTAAAGGTAAAAAAAAAAGATCTTGATGAAAAACTTGGACCATCAGGAATATATTTAGTCCTCTTTAGGGAAAAGTTAATTTATATTGGTAGCTGGTTAGGTGATTATAACAAAAAAAAAAGAGAATTATCTAATCCTGTACACAAAGAAAGATGGCGAAAGCATTTGTATACATTATTAAATAGATTTAAAACTATAAGCTACAACGGGAATTCACATAATTTTCAAAAAAATGAAATTAGTGAGTTATTAATAAATAAAACCAGTCCAATA
>JBNAKH010000143.1:0-2166 GCA_052047495.1 Candidatus Pelagibacter sp. | reverse complement strand
TTTTAGGAGATGTGGTAGGGAACTCAGGTTGTTCGAAAATATTGAATAATCTTTTAAGCCAAAAAGAATTGAATAAAATTGATTTTGTAATCGTAAATGGAGAAAATGCAGCTGAGGCAGGAGTTGGATTAACAAAAGAAATCTGTGAGGATTTTTTTAAGTGTGGTGTTGATGTCATTACTACTGGTAATCATGTTTGGGATCAAAAAGATATTATGAAATATATCGATAATGAAAATAGGTTACTTCGCCCAAAAAATTTATTTGAGCCAGCACCAGGTAAAGGATTTGAAGTTTTTCAAAATGAAAAAAATGTAAAAATTGGTGTTTTAAATTTAATGGGAAATGTTTTTATGAAAAAATGCGATGACGTATTTGAGATTTCAGAAAAATTTTTAAAAGAGCACAAGCTAAAAGAGGATTATGATTTTCTAGTTGTTGATTTTCATGGAGAAATTACTAGTGAAAAAAATGCAATAGGATATTTTTTTGATGGTAAAGCTACTCTAGTAGTTGGAACACACACACACATTCCAACAAATGATGCAAGAATTTTGAAAAATGGGACAGCTTATCAAACAGATGCAGGTATGTGTGGTGATTATGATTCGGTTATTGGTATGAATAAAGATAACTCTTTGAACAGATTTATGAAAAAAGAGTCTACCAAACATTTTCCAGCGACTGGTGATGCTACTTTAAGTGGAGTAATTGTTGATTGTGATATAAAAACTGGTTTAGCAAATCAAATTGAAAGTTATGTTTTTGGAGGTCAGCTAAAGAATACTTAATTAGTTTATGGCAGGACATTCTCATTGGGCAGGAATAAAACATAAAAAAGGTAAAGCCGATAAGCAAAGATCTAAAATTTTTTCAAAGTTGTCGAAAGAAATTACTGTTGCAGCAAAACTTGGAGATAAAGATCCAGCAATGAATCCAAGATTAAGATCTGCGATTCAAGCTGCAAGATCAGCAAATATGCCAAAAGAAAATATTGAAAGAGCAATTGATAAATCTTCAGTTAATACTGAGTCAAATTTTGAAAATTTAAGATATGAGGGCTTTGGACCAGAAAAAATTGCAGTGATAATAGAAGCATTAACAGATAATAAAAATAGAACAGCGTCCAGTATTAGAACAATTTTTCAAAAAGCAGGTGGCAATCTAGGAACCCAGGGTTCTGCCTCTCATAATTTTAATCAATTAGGTATAATAAAGATCGATAAAAAAGAAATCTCAGATGATCAAATTTTTGAGCTAGCTACTAATGCTGGAGCTGAGGAATGTAAATCGGAAAATGATTTTCACGAAATACAATGTCCTGTAAGTGAAATTTATAATGTTAAGAAAGAATTGGAAAAAGAAATTACTAATTTCATCTCAACAGAAATTGAATGGGTGCCACTTAATAGTGTAAAAATTTCTAAAGAAAAAAATGAAGATTTAATAAATTTCTTTGAATTACTTGAAGACAATGATGATGTGCAAAATGTTTATTCTAATGCTGAATTTGTAAATTAAATTATGTTAATAATTGGTATAGATCCTGGAATTTCTGGTTCAATTTGTTTTTTAGATAATGGAAAAATCCTAGACGTAATTGAAATGCCTATAATGACAGATGGTAAAAAAAATAAAAAACAAGTAAATGGTTCGCAAGTTTATAATGAAATTAGTAAAAGAATTAAGCAATTTGAAAAAAATCAAATTAGAGTTGTGATTGAACACGTTTCTGCAATGCCTGGTCAGGGTGTTACTAGTATGTTTAATTTTGGACAATCGTTTGGAATTTTAAAAGGTATTTGTACTGCAATGCAATTACCCATGTACTTTGTTAGGCCCGCAAAATGGAAAAAATATTTTAATCTTTTAAACTCTCAGAAAGATGCTAGCAGGACAAGAGTAATAGAAATATTTCCATATTTTTCATCTCAATTATCAAGAAAGAAAGACACAAATAAAGCTGATGCGATTTTGATTGCAAGTTTTTATCATGAAACTTACAAAATTGACGAATAGCTTTAAATATTCAGACAAAATCATGACACATTTAAGTGTGAGAAGACGATATGGAAGCTGATATCACGTCTCAAGCGGTTGGGCTAGCCTCAAGTGCTGATTTTTCTTTAATAAATTTATTTATTAGAGCTGACATAGTTGTTAAGT
>JBNAKH010000142.1:0-9870 GCA_052047495.1 Candidatus Pelagibacter sp. | reverse complement strand
CAGAGTCTATAACATATATTTTATTTGAGTTTAAGATAGTTGAAAGTCTGTGAGCTATAACAATAGTAGTTCTATCTTTTGTTAAAATTTTTAATGCATTTTGTATTTTTGTTTCAGTCTCAGAATCTAAAGATGATGTTGCTTCATCTAAAAGAATAATAGAACTCTTTTTTAACATGGCTCTTGCTATTGAAATTCTTTGTTTTTCCCCTCCAGATAATCTGACACCATCCTCACCAATCAAGGTTTCATATTTTTCTGGAAGATTATTTATAAATTCATCACAATGTGATAATTTTGCTGCTCTAAATATCTCTTCATCACTTGCATCTAAATTTGCATATTTTATGTTATTTTTAATTGTGTCATCAAAAAGAGTTGTCTCTTGACTGACTAGGGAAATATTTTTTCTTAATGAATGTAGCGTGACATCATATATAGATTGATCATCAACAGAAATATCACCTGATCCGCAATCATAAAATCTAGGAATTAAATTTAAAATGGTTGATTTACCTGAACCACTATGACCAACCAAAGAAGTCATTTGACCTCCTTCAAATTCAAGATTTACATTTTTAAGAACCTCACCGTCAGATTTATTATAGCTAAACATCACATCCTTAAATTTGATATTTGCTTTTTCTACATTAATTTCTTTCGCATTATCTTGGTTATTTATTGATTTTTTGGTGTCAATTACAGATAAAATTCTTGAGGCTGCTGAGAGACCTTGATTAAGAATTACATTTAATGTCGATAAAGACCTTACTGGTTGATAAGCCAACATCATTGCTGCAAGAAATGAAAAAAAATTATTTACACTTAACTCTCCCACAGCAATTAATTTTCCTGAATAAAAAATCAGAATAGCAATCATTACCCCGGTTAATACTTCCATTATTGGAGAAATTCTGACTATTACATGCCCAATTTTTTTATTTTTTTCTTTAAGTTGATTTAAATAGTTGTCTGCTCTATTTGACTCATACTTTTCTTTCTGAAAAATTTTTGTAAGTCGGTGGTTTTTAAATAATTCAACCAAATACTTAGTTAAAAAACTAGATTTTTCTTGAGCTTCAGTTGTTACTTTGCCCATTCTTTTGCCCAAACTTCTTGCTGCAGTACTTGCTATTGGAATTAAAATAATTGCAATTAATGAAAGTTTCCAATTCTGTAAAAACATTACTGTAAGCAGTCCTATAAGTGTTAAACTATCTTTAAAAAGGTTTAAAATACCATTGCTAAGAAGATTTGTAATATGCAATACATCATATGTTAGGTTCGAAATAAATTTTCCAGTGTGCTTTTCATCTATAGATTGGGTATCAGCACTTATTAAGGTATTTAACATATCAAATTGAAGTTTCTTTTTTATATCTTCCCCAACATTGATCATTATTACTTTTGCTAAATAAAGAGAAACTCCCTTAGTTGTAAAAGCAATGATTATTAAGAATGGAATAATTATTAGTAATGATTGATCTTTCTGTATAAAAATTTTATCAATTGCTGGATCTAGTAACCAAGCAATTGATGAAGTGCTTGCAGCAACTAAAAGAGAAAAAAAAACCGCTATCGCAATTTTTTTGATATATTTCTTTGTATACTCATTAAAGAGTCTTTTTAATGTTGCTGTTTTTTCCATTATGAGACTTTTCCTATCAAAATATTAATTAAAACTAAAAGACCAAAAAAATTGTTACTTTTGAAAACTTTCAAACATATGCTTGGAGTATTTATATCAAAAGTCTTTATTTGATATACAAATAATTGTGTAAATGGAATTAGTAAAAATAAAAAATAATATAAACTAAAATCCATTATGTAACCTCCTACTACAAGAGAAAATATCAAAATAGAGTAACATATTATTAAAAATATTTTTGCAGTTCCTTTAAATTTAATTGAGGTTGATTTCAGTCCTATTATTTCATCATCTTTTATATCTTGGTATCCATAAATAGTGTCGTATCCTAGTGTCCAAAATATGGCTCCTAAATAAAATATTAATGGTACAAGATTTAAACTTCCTGAAATTGATGTCCAGGCTAGCACTAAGCCATAGTTAAATGTTATTCCTAGAAACAGTTGTGGCCAATAAGTATACCTTTTCATCAACGGATATGTAAAAGCAAACGGCATTGAGGCTAATGCTAATAAGATTGTAAAAAGGTTAAAATTAATTAAAACAAAAAATGCTAATAAGCATAGTATAGCTGCATAAAATAAACTTAATTTTACGGAAATTTTTCCTGATGCAACGGGTCTGCTCTTTGTCCTTGCAACTAGTTTATCAAATTTTCTATCCAATATATCATTAACAATACACCCCGCAGATCTCATCAATACTGCGCCGAGAAAAAATAAAATTAAGTAGAAAAAATAAATTTTTTTATTTTGTGAGAAATCGTAGACTAGTGTTAAACCCCAGATACAAGGCCAAAACAGTAACATGTAACCAATTGGTTTTTTAAGCCTAGTGAGTTCTATAAATAAGTTTAATTGGTTCATAAAATTTTACTTGTAAATAACAAAGCCAAGATTGATAATCAAATTGATTCGTATGAATATAGATTACACTGTTACCGCATTAATGTTTCCTGCAATCCCACTAATAATGGGAGTGTATTCTAATAGGTTTCATACTTTGAGTTCTTTAATAAGAAAAATACATGATGAGTATGTATTTGAAAAACACACCCCACCTGAATGGAAAGACCAATTGATAAATTTAGAGAAAAGAATAGGTGTTTTAAAATTAAGTATTTTATTTGCTGCTTTTGGATTTTTGTTCAATATGCTAACTGTTTTCGGTCTTTATTTACAAGAACTTTTCATTGCAAGAATAATTTTTGGATCTTGTTGTTTATCGATGATGATCTCAATCATATTTTTTATTATTGAAATTCAGATCTCAACTAAAGCGCTTCGACTTCACCTGTCCGATATGGATATTCAATTTAAGGAATAATTACCGCTGGACCGGTTAACAATCTAGCCTCTAAATCCTTGTGAGCTTGAGAAGCATCTTTCAAAGAATATTTTTTTGAAATTTCTACTTTAAACTTATTAGATAAAATAGCGCCAAAAACTTTTTTTGCTGACTCAACTAATTCTTCTCTTTTGATCGTATAATGTGCAATGGATGGTCGAGTAAAAAATAACCCTTTAGCATTAATATCTTTTTTTACATCAATAGTATCAACGTATCCGGATGCATTTCCAAATGCTACCATCATTCCTCTTATTTTTAATGTTTCAATTGAACCTTTAAATGTTTTAATTCCAACACCATCATAAACAACATCAATACCATTTTTTCCTACAATTTTTTCAACTTCTTCTGAGAAATTTTTTTCAGAATAATTAATAACATGGTGACAGCCATTTTTTTTAGCAATTTCCTCCTTAGCTTTTGAACCAACTGTTCCGATTACTTCTGCGCCTAAAGAGTTAGCCCAAGGACATAAGATTTGACCAAGAGCTCCAGCTGCAGCATGATAAAGAACTTTATCACCCTTTTTTAATGGGTAAGCTCTGTGCAATAGATATTCTGCGGTAATACCCTTAAGAGTTATACAAGATGCCACCTCATCAGAAATACCATCTGGAACAGAAATTAATTTTTCCTCAGGCATAATTTGTTTTTCTGAATACGCTCCAATTGGCATTGATGCATGAGTAACTCTATCACCAATTTTAAATAATTTTACTTCAGATCCTATTTCCTCAATTACACCACTTGCTTCAAGACCAATACCACTGGGTAATGGAATAGGGTAGAGACCTGTCCTGTGATACACATCAATAAAATTAAGACCTATTGATTTATTTTTAATTAAGACTTCTTTTGGACCTGGTTTTTCAATTTCCACATCTTTAATAACCAAAACCTCTGGTCCACCAAATTTTTCTATTTGTATCGATTTCATTTTTTACTTTACAAAAGTGCCGTTATGATAATCTTGAACAGCTTGTAATATTTCTGCTTTAGTATTCATTACAAAAGGACCACCTCTTGCAATTTCCTCATTAATAGGTTTTCCAGAAATAACTAAAAATTTTGCTTTTGATTTTGCCTTTACTTGCAAATTTTCGCCTCTTGTAAGTAATATTAAAGTACTATTTTTGACACTATCATGTTTTTGCTCACCTATTTCTATTTCGCCATCTATTAAATAAATAAAACTATTGTGTGTAGTTGGTAGAAGATAGCTAAAATTCTTATTTTTATTTAACTCGACATCAAAATAAACTGGCTCAACATTGTGACCCTTTACTGGACCCTCTGCTTTTTCAAATTTACCAGCTATAACTTTTACTTTCTTTTCGTTATCTTCATGTACACTCATTTTATCTGCATCAATATAAATATACTCTGGTTTGCTCATTTTTAATTTTGCTGGCATGTTGATCCATAGCTGAAATCCATGAAGTTTCCCTTCTTTCATCGCAGGCATTTCTGAGTGGATAATACCACTTCCAGTTTTCATCCACTGAACATCACCAGCAGTCATTTTACCTTCACCACCCGTACTATCCTTGTGTTCAAAATCACCAGCAAGCATGTAAGTGACAGTTTCAATTCCTCGGTGGGGGTGTGGTGGAAAACCAGCCACATAATCATCACTATTTTCAGAGCCAAATTCATCTAACATTAAAAAAGGATCAAAGTAATTGGGTTCAACTCCAATGCTTCTTTTTAATTTTACTCCAGCTCCATCTGAAGCCGGGATTGGATCGATGATTTGTTTTACTTCAATATTTTTCATCCGCTTTAATTAACGAATTAATTGTTAATTTCAAGATCACTTTTTATCTAAACAATAACCTTTAGCACCATTTACTACCAAGAATAAAAAACCACCAGCCAAAGCAATGTTTTTAAGAAAAGCGGTTAGCTGTATTTGGTCAGCAAAATCATTGTGAAAAATAATAGCTGTTGCAAAACAAAATAAGCTTAAAGCTGCTGCAGCAATTCTAGTTTGATAGCCAATTACAATAAGAATGGGTCCAATTATTTCAAGAGCAATTGCAGGTATAATCAATATACTGGGCAAACCAAAACTTTCCATCCAACCTATAGTTCCCTCATAATTATTTATTTTAAAAATTCCATTTAAAAAAAATAATGCAGATATTAAAACTCTTCCAAATAAATCTAGTGCTTTAATCATGTTAAATAAATCTTAGTAAATACAATGGCGGATTGTAACATTGTTTGCAAGCACAAAAAAAAATATTTTGTCACCTTTGATCTTTATTATATTTTAAAAACATTAAACTAATTGAATTAGTTTGTTAAGATCTGTAATTTGATATTTTGGTCTAAAATCTAAATTATCAAAAATGTTATTATTTCGATTTACCCAAATAGATTGGTAACCATAATTTCCACCACCAGAAACATCCCAAGTATTAGCACTTAAAAATGCAACTTCACTTTTATTAATATTATATTTTTTTATAGGCAAATCATAAACTCTAGAACTTGGTTTATATACGCCAACTTGCTCTATAGAAAATATATCATCAAATAAATTATCCAAATGATTACTTTTAACTAATTCGTCAAGTAGTGATGGAGTACCATTAGATAAAATAGCTAATTTAAATTTTTTCTCTTTAAGAGTTTTTAAAGTTTCTGGAACTTCTTTATAGGGTGATAAAATTTTATATAAATTAAGTAATTCATTTCTCATTGAAGGATCAATATTAAAAACTTTTATTGATTTATCTAAACTATCTTCTGTAATTTGCCAAAAATTTTTGTGTCGATCCATTAAGCTTCTAAGCCAAGTATATTCTAATTGAGTGGTTCTCCAAAAATTTGCAAATCCCTCCCATTTATCTCCAATTTTATCTTTACATTTTTCTGCAGCTGAATTGACATCAAACAATGTTCCATATGCATCAAATATTATTGCTTTAACATTTTTCATAAACTAACTTAACACAAATGAGCAATATTAGATTATTTTTCTCGAGAACATTATCTACAGATATGACCGATATATTAGATAAGTCCCAATCACATTATTTGACTAAAGTTATGCGAATTAAAGAAAGTGATGCTTTTTCAATATTCAATCAAAATGGAGAATGGGAAGCAAAAATTTTAAAAATATCAAAAGGCAATGTTGAATTTAAAACAATTAAACAATTAAGAAAAAAAGAAAGTTCAAAAGAATTGTGGCTAGCATTCTCACCGATTAAATCAAACTATCAAAATTTTATGATTCAAAAAGCAACCGAACTGGGAGTAACCAAATTCTTACCAATTATTTTTGACAGAACAGTTGTGAGAAAAATTAATAATGAGCGTTTAGAAAAAATAGTTATTGAAGCAAGTGAACAATCTAATCGTCTAAATGTGCCTAAAATTGAGAGATCTCAAAATTTGAAAAAATTTTTAAACTCAAATTCAATAGACTTAATTTTTACTGATTTAAATTCTAATAATAAAAAAATTGAAAAAACAAAGTTTTCAAATAAACCAATTTGCATCATCATAGGTCCTGAGGGAGATTTCTCAGAACACGAAAGGCAAGAGATTCTATCTTTTAAAGGAGTGCAGGCACTAAAAATTAATGATAATATTTTAAGATCAGAAACCGCGGCGATATCTGCAATTTCGATCATAAATTATGTGATTAATTGATAAATTGTCGCGAAAACTAAAGTGTAATTTTTACAAAAGGGCTTTATATAGCTATAAAAATGAAAAAAATTTTATTTATATTTTCAAGTATTTTTATATCTCAAAATGCTTTTGCAAACCAACCTGTTGATTGGCAATTAGGTTTCCAAAAAGCGGCATCAGAAACGATGAGAGATATTGTAGCTTTTCACGATAACTTGTTATTACCGATAATAATAGCAATAAGTGTATTTGTTTTATTTTTAATGCTTTATGCTTGCGTAAGATTTAGAGCTTCAGCAAACCCTAATCCCTCAAAGAGAACACACAACGTAACTGTTGAAGTTTTATGGACTTTAATTCCTTGCTTAATTTTAATTGTTATGGCGGTTCCTTCATTTAAAATTTTATATAAGCAAGACACGATTCCAAAAGCAGATTTAACAATTAAAGCAATTGGCTATCAATGGTATTGGGGTTATGAGTATCCAGACGAAAATTTGGAATTTGACTCATACATGATTGAGGAAAAAGATTTAAAAGCGAATCAACCAAGATTGTTAGCTGTTGATAATCAAGTTGTTGTTCCAGTTGGCAAAGTAGTTAAAGTTTTAATCACAGCAAATGATGTTTTACATGCTTGGGCTTTACCTTCATTTGGAGTAAAAAGGGATGCGGTGCCCGGAAGAATTAATGAAACGTGGTTTAAGGCTGAAAAAGTTGGTACTTATTATGGTCAATGTTCAGAACTTTGTGGTATAAAACATGCTTTCATGCCTATTGCAGTAAAAGTAGTTAGTGAAGATGAATATCAAGAATGGTTATCTGAGGCGCGTGTGAAATTTGCAAAAGAAGAAATTGAAAATGATAAACTTAAATTAGCGAGTAAATAAATTATGTATACACAAACAGCATCACACGATCATCATACTCCAACTGGTTGGAAACGTTGGGCGTATTCTACTAACCATAAAGATATTGGGACAATGTATTTAATTTTTGCAATTGTTGCGGGAGTTATTGGAACTGCTTTTTCTGTTTTAATGAGAATGGAATTAATGCATCCTGGTGATGGTATTTTAGGTGGTAATTATCATTTATATAATGTGTTGGTTACTGGACATGGTTTAATAATGATTTTTTTCATGGTAATGCCGGCAATGATCGGTGGTTTTGGTAATTGGTTTGTGCCAATTATGATTGGAGCGCCTGATATGGCATTTCCAAGAATGAATAATATTTCTTTTTGGTTATTACCTGTTTCTTTAACTTTATTAATTTTATCAATTTTTGCAGACGGACCTCCAGGACAAACTGGTGTTGGGGGTGGATGGACGATCTATCCTCCGTTATCTTCAAAAGCTGGCCAACCTGGACCAGCGATGGATTTAGCTATCTTAAGTTTGCACTTAGCGGGCGCCTCGTCAATTTTAGGCGCAGTTAATTTTATCACTACTATTTTAAATATGAGAACTCCAGGTATGACATTACATAAAATGCCTTTATTTGCGTGGTCTATATTAGTGACTGCATTTTTATTACTGTTATCTTTACCAGTATTAGCTGGAGCGATTACAATGTTATTAACAGATAGAAATTTTGGTACTGCCTTCTTTGAAGCCCAAACAGGAGGTGATCCAGTTTTATTCCAACACTTGTTTTGGTTTTTTGGTCATCCAGAAGTTTACATTTTAATCCTTCCAGGATTTGGAATGATTAGCCATATTGTTTCTACATTTTCAAAAAAACCTGTTTTTGGATATTTAGGAATGGCTTATGCGATGGTGGCAATTGGAATTGTTGGATTTGTTGTATGGGCTCACCACATGTACACAGTTGGATTAAGTACAGATACTAAGGCATATTTTTTAGCTGCAACGATGATTATTGCAGTCCCAACTGGAATAAAAATTTTCTCATGGATAGCAACAATGTGGGGTGGGTCAATATCTTTTAAAACACCAATGGTATGGGCATTAGGATTTATTTTTATGTTCACAGTCGGTGGGGTAACTGGAGTTGTTTTAGCTAATGCAGGTGTTGATACTGCAATGCATGACACTTATTACGTAGTTGCTCACTTTCACTATGTACTTTCTCTAGGCGCTGTTTTTGCAATCTTTGCAGGCTTTTATTATTGGTTCTCAAAAATGAGTGGTTATGAGTATTCTGAGTGGATGGGTCAGTTACATTTTTGGTTAACATTTATTGGAGTTAATTTAATTTTCTTCCCTCAGCATTTTTTAGGTTTAGCTGGAATGCCAAGAAGATATGCTGATTATCCCGATGCGTTTGCCGGATGGAATTATATATCTTCAATAGGATCTTACGTGGCAGTTGCCGGGCTTGCTGTATTTTTTATGAATTTGATTTATGCATTTGCTAAAAAGAAAGCAGCTGCACAAAATCCATGGGGTGAGGGAGCAACAACATTAGAGTGGACTGTGCCATCTCCACCAAATTTCCATACTTTTGAGGAATTGCCAAAGTTTGAAGATGGTCAGGGTGCACAAAAATCACACAGCTAATAAAATAAGAGCAACAAGAACTGATGGATAATTCAAGGCTAAAAAAAAGAAGCTTAAGCCAAGAGGATTTATTTAATCTTTCAGAATTATTTAAATTGATGAAGCCAAGAGTTATGTCACTGGTAATTTTTACCTGTGCCGTAGGTTTATTAACAGCACCCAACATTGTTTCAACCAAAGATGCAATTATTGGAATTCTTCTAGTCTCATTAGGTGCCGGAGCGGCTGGTGCTTTAAATATGTGGTATGAGTCTGATCTTGATGCTTTGATGACCAGAACCTGTTTAAGACCAATCCCAACAGGGAAAGTCAATAGAAATCAAGCTTTGATATTTGGTGTTACATTATCAATAGTTTCAGTTGTAGCTTTAGATTATTTTACAAACAGAATTTCTGCAGCAATATTATTATTAACAATATTGTTTTATGTGTTTGTTTATACAATCTGGTTAAAAAGAAGAACTCCACAAAATATAGTTATTGGTGGGGCAGCTGGTGCTTTTCCACCAGTTATAGGATGGACTATTGCCACAGGCTCTATATCACTTGAACCATTAACATTTTTTTTAATAATATTTTTTTGGACACCCTCTCATTTTTGGGCACTTAGTTTATACAAGTCCGATGATTACAAGAAAGCTAAAATACCAATGTTGCCACTAACCAATGGAATAGAAAGTACCAAAATCAATATATTCA
>JBNAKH010000141.1:0-2948 GCA_052047495.1 Candidatus Pelagibacter sp. | reverse complement strand
AAGTTGATAATAATCAAAATTTAAATCTTTTATTTTTTCTAGGATTATATCATTTGGGTTTACAAGCACAGAAACAAAATTTACCTTTTTTTTATCTACATTTATCAAATCTTTTAATTTTTCAAATTCAACAAATCTTTTACTTTTTTTGTAATTTGTAATGAAACCTATCATTTTTGGTTTATGATTATGATTTAAAATAAAGTTAAGAGTTTCAGGATCTGAGACCCCACAAATTTTTAAACCTTTGCTCATCAGCTTAAGTGATCGATTAGATTTTGAATATTTTTTTTGATATTCCCTTTGGTTATAGGCCTTCCTATTACCAGCCAGTCACTACCATTTTTATAAGCTTGTTTAGGAGTTACAACTCTTTTTTGATCATGTGATTTTGAATTAAATCTAATTCCAGGTGTAATAATTTCTTTTTTAAATACTTTTTTAACCAGTTTTACTTCTTTAGCGCTACAAACTATAGCATCTAATTTAGCTTTATTTGCCATTCTTGCTTGATGAAGAACTAATTTTTTTACATCTTTATTAAAACCAATATCTTTTAATGCTTTATTTTCTAAAGATGTAAGAATAGTCACCCCAATTAATTTTATTTTTCCTGAAACTTTCTTGGTTTCTTTTAAGGCCTCTAGCCCAGAGCTTATATGTATAGTTAAATAATCAATTTTCAAATCTTTTATTGCTTTAACTGTTGATGCACAAGTATTTGGAATATCGTGAAGTTTAAGATCTAAAAAAATTATTTTATTTTTTAATTTGGATAAAAATGGCCTACCTTTTTTTGAATTGAGAAATTCAAGTCCAAATTTATAACCTACTTTTATTTTTGAATTTTGTGTCTTATTAATGATTTTTCGAATTTTTGAAACATTGGTGCTATCACAAGCTACAAAAATTTTATTCTTTCTCATTATTTAACTTTTTAAACAGTTCTTTGGACATTTTCCATTTTATCGTTTTTTTTTTCGGAACGCTAACTTTTTGCCCTGTTTTTGGGTTTCGTCTAATTGAGGCTTTTTGAATATTTGTTCGCCAGCTTCCAAAATTTCTAAGCTCTACTCCCTCACCTCTATTGAGAGCATCTTTAATTTCTTTAAGAATAATTTCAATAGCTTTGTTGAGATCGTTAATTAAAAAGTTTGGGTAGGATTTTTTTAATTCTTTAATAATCTTTGATTTTACAATAGCCAATTTACTAAATAAATTTATTTATTATTTCTGCTTTTTTTTTAAATCTTCAGACAATGATGAAAATGGTAAATTTTTTCCAGATCCTTCTGTCCCATACTTCTCCAAAGCCTCTTTTTTTTCTATCTCCTCTAAGAGTTTAATACTCAAAGTTACTTTTCTTTTCTCAAGATCTAAATCAGCGATAGCACAGTCAATTCTTTCTCCACCGGTAAATCTTGAAGTTCTTGTATCAGCAGCATTAATTGCGATATTAGATTTTTTTATTGGAAAATCCATATTACATCCCTCTGGTCTAACGATTAAGCCCTTTGAGTCTGTAGCGATAATTTTAACTGTAATCGTTTGCTTAACTTTTTTATCCTTAAACCAATCGAAAGGATCCGCTTGAGTTTGTCTTAAACCTCCTCTTATTTTCTGGTCTGAAACTTTAATTTCTAAGATTTTAATATTAATTCTATCTCCTCTTTTATACTTTTTTAACTCTTCCTCACTATTATTTGACCAAGCTAAATCATTGCTATGAACAAAAATGTCTACATCGAAACCATCTACTTTAACAAATAATGAATAATCATTTTTGTTAACAATTTCACCTTCAACAATAGTTCCAACTGGAAATTTTTTTTCGAAAACTTCAAAAGGATTCTCCAAACATAGACGATGAGATATGGCAACACGTCTCTTTTCTTTATCAATCTCGGTTATCATACAATTTATGATATCACCGACCTTAAACATTTTTTTTGCAGATGTATTTTTTTTACTCCAAGATAATTCGCTAGAGTGTAATAATGTTGTAAGTCCAGGTAATTCAAAAATCTCACAAAATGCACCAAAATCCATGAGCTTTATTACTTTAAATTTATATGTTTTGTTTACTTCGTAGTTATCAATTTTTTCAAATGGGTCTGGCAATAACTGTTTGACACTACAACCAACTTGTAATTTCTCCATATCAACTGATATAACTTTTAGATCATGTTTTTCACCAATGCTAAAAACTTCATCAGGGTGATTAACTCTTGAGTATGAAATTTCTTGCAGATGTACTAAGCAATCCATTTCTCCATTTACATTAAAGAACGCTCCAAATGAGGAGAGACCTTTAACTTCCGCACCCTTAATGATATCACCAACTTTATATTTTTCTATAATCTTTGCTTTATCCTCTTTTTTAAATGAAGAGATTATTTCTCTTCTAGATACACAAGCATTCCCACGTATCTTATCTAATTTTATTAAAGCAAATTTTTGTGGTTCATTCATTAAATGACTGATATCCTTTAAAGGCTTATCTGATATCTGGCTTCCTGGTAAAAACATTAATGAACCTGTATCAATGTGTTCGACTATTGCGCCACCTTTACATTTTGAAATTATCTTGCCCATAATTGGCTCATTTTTTTCGTGGCACTCTATAAGTTTTTGCCATCCAGCAATTTTACGAGCTTTACTGGCTGAAACTAAAACTTCCCCGTTTTTATCCTCAATTTTTTCAAGAAGTACTGGGATTGTCTCGTTCAATTTTATTTTGTCACTTAGACCCATATTTTTAAGTTCGTTTATATCTAATACAGGCTCGCTTTTAAGACCCTCAACAAATAAAAAAACAAATTTATCTGTAATCTTGTTAATTTTTCCTTCAATAATTTTTCCTTCTTCTATTTGTGTTTTTGAAAGTTTAGAATTTAAAAGTTTTTCAAATTCTTTTGAGGCAGGGTTTGATAAGTCTTTATAAATTT
>JBNAKH010000140.1:0-3653 GCA_052047495.1 Candidatus Pelagibacter sp. | reverse complement strand
TTTATTAACCATAAATGAATTTAGCTTTGAGAATTCATTTAAATTATCTATTTTGACATTGATGAATACTGTCAATTCAAGTTCGTATGGTTTAAGTGATCTATCTTTTTATAATTTTTCATATTTTACTAAATATTGTCTTATTTTTTTCATGATTGTTGGACGAATTGAGTTGTTAACAATCTTGCTTCTTGTGAAAAAATTTCTTTTTAAAAATTAATTTATTATTGTATATGTAATAATAATTTGCGCCCTTAGCTCAGCTGGATAGAGCATCGGTTTTCTAAACCGAGGGTCGTAGGTTCGAATCCTTCAGGGCGCGCCATCTTATACAAAATATTTGAGACAAGTATTTTAATTTTTTTCAAATTCTCTTCTTGATGAAATCACATTGAAATGCAATATATATTTATGGCTATGAGTTTTTGGATTATTTTAATTTTGTTTTTTTATTTTGGTCTAGCTCCTTTAATTGCACTTAATATTTATAAAAAATTTCGATATTCGAAATTATCCTCCAAAAAATATTATTCAGGTTTTTGGTTAAGATTTGGATCAGGAGTTTGTGATTTTATTATATTAATCATATTGGGATTTATTTCTGGAATTCTTTTACAGATGATATTTTATGACACAACATTTGGTGAAAGTTTTGACACTATCATGGGTATAATTATTTCTTGGGCTTATATTTGTTTTTTTCAGTCATCAAAATATCAAGCTACGCTTGGACAAAGACTTTGTGGCATAAAAATCTTAGATCAAAATTTTAAAACAATAACACTAGGCAGAGCCACATTAAGATATTTTTGTCTTTCTTTATCAGGATTGATATTACTAATTGGATATTTCATGATCGGTTTAACAAAAAAAAAACAAGGATTACATGATATTTTTTGTAAAACACTGCACATAAATGTAAGATAAATATACTCCTAAGTTATATCTAGAAATTTTTTTTTAAAATTGATATCAATTGTGGCTCAACTCCGCCTAAGGTGCTCTATTCTTAGCATTTTTTTGCTTAAAAATTATCTTGACTAGATTTCGTATTAATTTCAAATGAGATTAAATTTCTCTTGAACCCCCATTTTTAACATGCTTAAATTGAGAATATTCAAAAGTAATTTTGAATTATTTGTTAACAAATAAATAAACAATAGGAAGAAATATGTTTAAATACTTAAAACAATTAACTTCTTTAGTAGCTATGGTTGCTGTGTTGTTCACTTTTACAACAGAGTCTATGGCCGCTAAAAAATCTAAAACACTTAAAAACACTCAGAAAAAAGGGTTTGTAAGATGTGGAGTATCTCAAGGTCTTCCAGGATTTTCTAATGCTGATGCAGCAGGAAATTGGACTGGTGTTGACGTTGACGTATGTAGAGCTGTAGCTGCTGCAGTATTAGGTGATGCAAACAAAGTTAAGTTTACACCACTAAGTGCTAAAGAAAGATTTACTGCTTTAACTTCTGGTGAGATTGATATCTTATCAAGAAACACAACTTGGACTCTTTCTAGAGATGCTGATATCGGACTTACTTTCGTTGGAGTAAACTTCTACGATGGTCAAGGCTTTATGGTAAGAAAAAGCTCAGGTATCACTTCAACTAGCCAATTCAAAAATGGTATCTCAGCTTGTACAAATATTGGTACAACAACTGAGTTAAACATGAGAGACTTCTTTAATTCAAAAGGAATTTCTTATGAGCCAGTTGCATTTGAAAAAGCTGACGAAGTTGTTGCTGCTTACGATGCAGGTAGATGTGATACATACACTACTGATAAATCTGGTTTAGCTGCTCAAAGAACAAAAATGAAAAACCCTGATGAACACATTGTTCTACCAGAAACTATTTCTAAAGAACCTTTAGGACCAGTTGTTAGACAAGGTGATGCAGTTTGGGAAGATATCGTTAGATGGTCTTTGAACACTATGATCGAAGCTGAAGAATATGGTATTACTTCAGCAAATGCAGACATGATGAAAACTTCAGACAACCCAGCAATCAAAAGATTAGTTGGAGCTGAAGGTGAATTAGGTGCTGCTTTTGGTCTAGACAACGACTGGAGCTTAAGAATTATCAAGCAAGTTGGTAATTATGGTGAAAGTTATAAGAGAAATATAGCTGACACTGGAATTTTACCAGACAGAGGTCCAAACCAATTATGGACAAAAGGCGGAATACTTTACGTTCCACCTGCAAGATAATTGTAGTTTAAATTAATTAAAAAGGGCTAGATTTTTCTAGCCCTTTTTTTATAAACTCATATATTATCGGCAAAGTGAATTTTAAACTTAAAGATATAGTCCCACAATTAATTACAGTTTTAGCTGTAGTTTTAGTTTTCGGTTTTTTTACTTATAACGCCCAAATCAATATGGAAAATAGAGGTATTGATTTTGGTTATGGTTTTCTATCTCAAGAATCTTCTTTTGACGTTCAGTTTTCATTAATTGAATATGATGGATCACATTCATATTTTAGAGCTTATTTAGTTGGTCTTTTAAATACAATACTTGTATCTGTAATTGGAATAATTATTGCAACAATCTTAGGTGTCATAGTTGGTATAGCAAGATTATCCCCTAATTATTTAATTAATAAATTTGCAGCTTTCTATGTAGAGTTTTTTCGAAATATTCCATTGCTACTTCAAATTTTCTTTTGGTATTTTGCTGCATTACGTGCTTTGCCACTTCCACAAGATGCTGAGGCAATGTTTGGAGTTTTTTTTCTAACTATAAAAGGCCTGTACGTTCCAGCATTTATTTGGCAAAATTTTAATATTTTCTTTTATTCAATTATAGCTGCAATCATAGCAATCATTGTTATACGAGCGCATGCCAAAAAAGTTCAGGAAAATCAAGGTAAACAAATTCCAGTTTTTTTAATTTCTATAGGACTGATATTTATTCTTCCACTTTTAAGTTTTTTAATTGGTGGCGTAAGACTTTCTTTTGAAGTTCCTGTTTTGAAACAATTGGCAACAACGTCTTTTATTTATGAAGGTGGAGTAAGCTTACCCCCAGAATTGATAGCATTAACATTATCTTTATCTTTATATACAGCAACATTTATCGCAGAATGTGTCAGAGCTGGAATTCAAGGTGTTGGTAAAGGTCAAAAAGAGGCAGCAGCATCAATTGGACTTACTCCAAATCAAGTACTTAAATTAGTTATTATGCCTCAAGCTTTAAGAATAATAATTCCACCAACAACAAATCAATATCTAAATTTAACTAAAAATTCATCCTTAGCAGCTGCGATAGCGTATCCAGATTTAGTGTTAGTCTTTGCTGGAACAGCATTAATGCAAACAGGTAAGGCAATTGAGATAGTATCAATCACCATGTTTACTTATCTAACTTTGAGTATTTCAATCTCAATTTTAATGAACTGGTATAATAAAAAAATAGCTATTCAGGAGAAATAATGTCGAGTATTAATTTTTTAAAACCTGATAAAACTAATCTTAATACCTTTTTGTATCTTGGTTCTTTTTTATTCTTTATTAGTATTTTAGATGTTTTTCTAAACTCTTTTTTTAGATTAGATTTAACTGGTTTTTTACCTAATTTTTTAAGTTTCTTATTACCTTTAATACTTGGTTTTGTGGGTCTTTATTTCATTCGAATAGAGTATAGTGGT
>JBNAKH010000139.1:0-5825 GCA_052047495.1 Candidatus Pelagibacter sp. | reverse complement strand
ATTTCAAATCCGTCAATTTTTTCAATCATAAATAACTGCTAAAAAGTGTAAGTATGATAGCAGAGAAAATTGTTGGGTAAACTAAATTTTTTTTAGTTATAAAAAAAAGCCCAATTGATAAAATTATTACAATTAGTCTTACTATGTAATCTATCTCAGATAATAATCCTGATGGAAAAATTACAATCCTAGCTATTAATGATGCCAACGTCGAGTATGCCAAGCAATTAAACCATCTAAATATTTTGGAAGTTTCTTTGATATTTTCTGAACTTAGAACACCTAAAAATCTAGACAAAAATGTCGCTAATGAAGTTATTAAGATTACTAAAAAAATATTACCTGTCATTAATTTCTCCAATAAAAAATGCAATTGTTCCAGCCACAAAGCCACCAAATAAAATACACCACTCCGGAGAGACAAAATAAAAAGCTGGACCTAAAATTGCACCAAGGATGATTGATAAACTAATTTTAATAGTTTTCATCGCCCCCACCATCATGCAAGTAAAATAAATTGGATTAATTATTGCTAACCCAATTAACATATCTCTATTTAAAAAGTCTGATGCAATATAGCCGATAAATGTAGAAAAAATTGCTACCGACCAAGTTGCTGTACCAATACCAATCCAAAAATCTATCCTCGCTTCTTTTTTTATTTGTTCATAATTATCTTTCATTATTAGCCACGATGAGACGGCAATGAAATGACATGATAAATAATATTTCCATTTAGGTTGCGTTTGATGCATCAACAAAGGCATTAAGGAAACTGTCATTGGATACAATCTTGCATTTACTAACCAAACAGCAATGAAGATATTTATTAATGATGATCCAATTATAAGTGACTCTGCCATCACTAATGAACCAGGTAATGCGTAAGTTAAAAAAGTTGAAAAAAGACTTTCTTGAATTGTAAAACCGATATTTTTTAAAAGAGCTCCAATTGCTATAAAGCTAGCTCCCAAGGCTATAGCTGGACTTCCAACACCTTTGATAGATGCGAAACCTTTAAAAAAATATTTTGAATCAATCATTAACCGCCCAGGAATAGGCGTCCAACATCAGGATTATCTAAGAGTTCATCTCCTTTACCTGCTATTGCAGTTTGTCCTGATACTAAAACATAACCGATGTCAGCAAACTCTAAACCTTTCTTTGCATTTTGCTCAACAAGGATTATTGTTTTTTTTTCATTTTGTTGAAGATCTCTTAAAATTTCAAATACCATTTCAATATATCTTGGCTCTAATCCAATCGAAGGTTCATCAACTAATAAAACTGATGGTTTCATAACAAGCGCTCTTGAAATTTCTAGTAATCTTCTTTCACCACCAGACAAAACTTTTGCAGGTTGATTTCTTCTATTTCTTAATCTTTCATACTTCTCAAGAATTCTCTCAGCTTCTTGAAATGACTCCTCTGTTTTATCTTTGATAAATCCACCCATTAAAAGATTTTCCTCAACTGTCATATCAGGGAAAACAGAATTATCTTGTAAAATATATGCAATACCAACTGATTTTAATTTTTCAGCTGGTGATAAATTCGTTATCTCTTTTCCATCAATTTCTATTTTCCCAGAAAATATATTAGTAAATCCATAAATTGAATGAAGAATAGTTGATTTACCAGCGCCATTTGGACCTATTAAACAAAGTGATTGAGCCTTGCTAACATAAAGATCAAAATTATGTAAAATTTCCATTTTCCCATAACCAGCATTCATATTTTTAATTGTAAGATGAATGTCATTAGGTGAAAGTTTTTTCAAGTCATCTGCTTGAGGTGCTTTTCCTAATACTTCATATTGATTAGACATTATTGTGCCCCCAGGTATGCATCGATTACTCTTTTATCATTTTTAATCTCATCCGGTGTTCCATTAGCAAGCATTTTGCCGTGAGCTAAACAATAAATGCTTTCTGCTAATTGCATAATAACCCTCATATTATGTTCGATCACTAAAAGAGTTATCCCAAAATCTTGGTTTACTTTAATTAACCTGTCTATTATTCCATTGATTAGAGTTGGGTTAATACCTGCAGTTGGTTCATCTAATAAAAGCATTTCTGGTTCATTCATCAAAGCCATTGCCAACTCAAGTAATTTTTGCTGACCAAAAGATAAATCGCCAGCTCTTAATTTTCTCTTTTGATAAAGTCCTACAAAATTTAAAAGATTTTCTGCCTTCTCAGTTAAATCTTGAGGAATTTTTGAGAATATTTTTAATATACTTTCATCACTACCTTTGTGACTGATTAGCATATTGTCTACACAATTTAATTTTCCATAGATTCTTGTTTGTTGAAAAGTTCTTAATAAACCAAGTTTAGCAATTACAGGAACAGGTAATTCTGATACTTCTTTGCCATTAAATTTAATTGAACCTTGATCTATTGGGTAAGTTCCTACTATTGAGTTAAATAAAGTTGTTTTTCCTGAGCCGTTTGGACCAATTAGTCCAAATATTTTTCCTTTTTCTACTGACATTGAAATGTCAACATTAGCTTTAACACCACCAAAAGATTTACTTACATTATTTACTTCTAAAATACTCATTTCAATTCTATCTGTGCTTTTCGATCTGCCTCATCTACAACTTCGCCAAATCGTTCAGGATATTTTTCTCTCAACCATCCCATAATTCCCTCTGGGAAATAAATGACAATCACAACGATCAAAACTCCTAAAGCAACATACTGCCACCCTAAAAAGAATGTCCAAAATCCCTCTTTAAAAATATGAAATACAGTAGCTCCAATAACAGGACCCCACAAAGTTCCTTTACCACCTAAGATAGCCATCAAGACCATAAATACTCCCATCTCTCTTCCATCAAAAGCAACATCGGTAGAGTCTATGTAACCAACAAGTCCACCCATAATTCCACCTGCTAAACCACAAAAAAATGCTGATACCATCCAACCAATTATTTTATATTTCATCGTTTCAATTCCCATCGCTTCAGCTTTATCCTCATTATCCCTGATCGCATTAAGAATTAATCTAAAACGCGTAGAGTAAATCGCTCTAACTGCTATGAATGTAAGGACAAGTGCACCAAAACTTAAAAAATAAAAGAATTCCCCTCTTGCCTCTAAACCACCAACGTTTGGAAAAGGTGGTGTGGTAAAACCTTGTCCCGCTCCAATAATCTCTATACCACCAGAAATTTCTCCTGCAGCAACACCTAAACCTAAAGTACAAATTGCAAAGTAATGTCCTCTAAGTCCTAAAATTGCATAACCAATTAATCCTGCAACAATAGTCGGAACAACAGCAGCCACTACAAGTCCAGCTGCCATTCCTTGAAAGAACTGTGTAGGCGTATGAACAAAAGTTTTTTCTCCTCCACTTTCTGTCCACTCTGCTAAAGGAAAGAACATGCCAACTTGTACAGAGGCGCATAAATACATTCCTAAACCATAGAATAAAATGTTCCCAAACGTATTGTATCCCATTTCACCACCCTGAATATTCCAAGTGGTAGCCAAAACAATCAATACACACAAAATAGATAATTGAACTTTAAATGCCGGAAACACAAAAGGTGCAGCAAGTCCAAATATTAAAATTCCAGCATATAATAAGACATTTTTGTTCATTATTTTAAATACTCTCTTTTTCTTGAAAGTTTAAATCTTCTATAAACAAGAATTAAAACTAATAATAAAAACACTGAACCTATTCTAAATTCTGTACCCAGTATGTAGTCAGCAAACTCTTCAAATACACCAAGACCCATTCCAGACATTGCAACACCAGGTAAATTTCCAAGTCCCGCAACAATAACAATCATAAATGATCTGATTGTATATGGTAATCCCATATAAGGATGAATTGTAAAAGTTATTGAAATTAGCGCTCCTGCAACACCACAAAGAGCAGCATTTAATCCAAAAGTTGCTGCATAAACTTTTTCTGTATCTACACCTAAAATCTTTGCAGCTCTTGCATTTTGAGCCGTTGCTCTGATTGCTCGACCAAGTTTTGATTTTTTCATATAAATTACTAAACCAATAGCAAAAACAATACTAACGAATGCCGAAAATATTTTTGAGTTTGGCAAAACTACTGCACTATCAAATAAAAATGTTGTGCCATAACCTGAATTTGCTAAGACAACATCTGCACCAAATGCAAAGTTCATTAGCTGCATAAAAAGAATACTTATTCCAAATGTTGCAAGAATTGAGATAAACAAGTCTCTATCAACGACTTTATTAATTACTAATTTATAAATTCCGACACCAACAAAATACATTATAATTGGGGATACAATTACACCCCAGGCTGGATGAATTCCATAAAGATACATGAAGTATGCAATATAACCACCAAGAATTACTAAATCACCTTGTGCAATGTTTATGATATTCATCACTCCCCATTGCAAAGCCATACCATAAGCAATTAACGCAAACAAAATTCCAAGCAGTATCCCATCCAAGCAAGCTTGAACAGTTATCATCGGATACTGAAAAACCATGAAATCCATAATTTGCCTCTAAAAAAAATACCCCCTAGAGTTTAGGGGGTATTTAAAGATTTGTTATTATCTGTCAGACCACTTAGGAATTGGGTGAATCAATTTAGCTGAAGCCCACTTTAGTGGAGCTACAACTTTATTTTCACATTTCCCAGCGCCATCACACATTACTTGGAAAAGTACCATCGGCTTGTCAACATTTTGACCGCCAGGTGCGAACTTAATATTTCCATAGAATGTTTGCATGTTCGTAGCCGCAAGAGCATCTCTTACTTTCTTTTGATCAAAAGAATTCGCTCTTTCAAAAGCATCCTTGAACACTAACAATGCTGCAGAAGACTCTGCTGATTGATATGGCGGGTCATATCCAAACTCTTTTTGGAAGTCTGCCGCATACGTCATACCATCTTTAAAGAAGTTATCTTTATAAGTTAGAGTTTTATGCCATTGAGAAGCACATAGCGCATACTGAGAATTTTTACCATGTTGTTTTGATAATTTCGCAGCATCACAATGTGTCATTGCTAACATTGGAACATCAACTTTCATTTCAGCAATTTGTCTAATTGCAGTTAATGCACCTTTTGTGTGTCCTGATACCACAAGAACATCTGGCTTCATTTGTTTTACTTTAACTAATGTTGCAGCCATATCGTTAAGCTCTTTTGGTAGCTTATCGTCGATTATAATTTCAGATCCAGTTTCTTTCGCTGCATCTAAAATACCTAATCTTACGTCTTGTGAAAAAGCATCTTGTTCAAATGCTTGTGCAATTCTTACACCTTTTCCACCATTTAACTCAACTGCTGTTCTAATAGCTACATCAAGATATAAGTTAGCTGGAGCTAAAACTGCAAATAGATATTTGTAACCTTTAGTAAACAAAGATCTAGACGCACCATTTGCTTCCACCATTGGTACACCATATTTTTCTGTAACAGGTGCAATTGCTTTTGTTAAACCTGAACTATAAGGTCCAAGCATAAACTCAACACCATCTTGTGAGATTAATCTTTCTGCTAATTGAGCTGCTCTTTTTGGGTTTGATTCATCGTCATAATAAATGATTTCAAACTTATAAGTTTTTCCACCAACTTTAACGCCACCCATGCTATTAATTCTGTCAACAGCCATGTTATAACCGTTTTGAGTATGAACACCGTTAGATGAATATTTTCCAGTTAATGAAATAGCAGCACCTAGAACAATTTTATCACCAACTACTTTTGCAAATGATACAACTGAAGTTGAAAGTAAAATTGCTACTGCAGAAATAAAACTCAAGATTATCTTGTTTATTTTCATTTTATTTCCTTCTGTTATTAAT
>JBNAKH010000138.1:0-2358 GCA_052047495.1 Candidatus Pelagibacter sp. | reverse complement strand
ATAAATCTTTAATTACAATAGCAAAAACAATATAAAATAAAGGTTTTTTTTAAGATGTTTTCACTAGTATTCCCAGGTCAAGGTTCTCAAACAATTGGAATGGGAAAAGATTTTTTTGAAAATTATGATTTAGTTAAAGATCTATTTAAGGAAGCAGACGAGTCATTGGGTACCAACCTATCAAAAATAATTTTAAATGGACCTAAAGATGAATTAGATCTTACGGTAAATACTCAACCAGCAATATTTCTCATAAGCTACTCAATTTTTCAGGTAATGAAAAAAGAATTTAACATCAATCTCGATAACGCTAAATATTTTGCTGGTCATTCACTTGGAGAATATTCTGCTTTATGTGCTGCTAACTATCTGGGTTTTTCAGATACCATAAAACTTTTAAAAACCAGAGGCGATGCAATGCAAAATGCTGTCCCAAAAGGAGAGGGAGGTATGTTGGCTGTTTTAGGTTCAAAAGTTGAAATTATAGAGAGTCTTTTGAATGAAAATAAAAATGATTTTTTAGTACAAATAGCTAATGACAATTCTGAGGGTCAGATTGTTTTAAGTGGAAAAAATAGTGACATAGAAAAGTTAATTCAAGTTTTAAAATCAAAAAATGTAAAAAACATTAAATTACCAGTTAGCGCCCCTTTTCATTGTCATCTTATGAACAAAGCTACTGAAATCATGAAAAATGAAATTCAAAAATTAAATTTTCAAGAGTCAAAAAATAAGTTGATTTCAAATGTAACAGCAAAAGAGATCTCAAACAAGGAAGAGTTAAAAATACTACTAATTGATCAAATAGAGAATAGAGTTAGATGGAGAGAAAGTGTATCTAATATGATTAATAATGGAGTAACTCATTTCATAGAAATTGGACCTGGAAAGGTATTATCAGGTTTAATAAAAAGAATAGATAAGAATGTAAAAATTAATACAATTAATAATGAAGGTGATATAAAAAATTTAAAATTATGATTAACTTAAAAAATAAAAATATTATCGTTACTGGTGCATCGGGTGGAATAGGTAAATCGATAGTAAAAAAGTTGAGTGAATTTGAAGCGAATATATTGGCCACAGGAACAAAAATTGAAAAGTTAGAGGAATTAAAATCAAAAATTAAAAACGTTAAGATTTTAAGTTTTGACATTTCTAAAAGTGAAAAAGTTGAGGAATTTATTGAAAATGCTACGGTACAACTCGGAGGAAAACTAGATTGCATTATTAATAATGCTGGTTTAACCCAAGATAATTTGGCAATTCGTATGAGCTTGGATGAATGGAGAAAAGTAGTTGATATAAATCTAACATCCACTTTCCTATTAAGTAAATTTGCTATTAAAAAGATGCTGAAAAATAAATCAGGAAAAATTGTAAATATCACATCCGTTGTTGGTCATACTGGAAATTTAGGTCAAGCTAACTATACAGCTTCAAAGGCGGGTATAGTTGCTATGTCAAAAAGTTTGGCAATTGAGTATGCTAAAAAGAATATAAATGTTAATTGTATTTCACCTGGTTTCATAAAAACAGCAATGACAGACAAGTTAGATGAAAAATTTAGAGAATTAATTATATCCAAAATACCCTCAGCAAGATTAGGAGATCCTGAAGATATTGCAAATGTAGTTCTTTTTTTAGTCTCAGATCAATCAAATTATATTAATGGTGAAACAATACATGTTAATGGAGGCATGTATATGGCTTGACAAACCAAGTTTTTAAACTATTAACGAATTAAACGAAAAGGATCAAAATGTCAGAAGATGTTGCAAGTAAAGTGAAAAAAATAGTTGCTGATCACTTAGGTATCGATGAAGCTAAGGTGACAGAAGAGTCTAGTTTTATAGATGATTTAGGTGCAGATAGTTTAGACACTGTTGAGCTGGTCATGGCTTTCGAGGAGGAATTTGGTTCAGAGATATCTGATAGTGAAGCTGAAAAAATTTTAACAGTTGGAGATGCTGTAAAGTTTATTGAAGGTAAAGCAAATTAATTTTTGAATGCCCATAAAAAATGATGGGGTAATGATAATTCTATCTTCTCCCTCGGGAGCTGGAAAAACTACGTTAGTAAATTTATTATCAAAACTTGATAATTTTGAAATTTCTATTTCCCATACTACTAGAAAACCAAGATCTGATGAGGTTCCTAATAAAGATTACTATTTTATAAATGAGGATGAGTTTAAAAGATTAATTAAGAACCAGGAATTTTTAGAATATGCAAAAGTTTTTAATAATTTTTATGGCTCAGCTAGGACACCAGTAATTAATAATTTAAACAATGGAAAAAACGTTCTCTTTGATATTGATTGGCAAGGTGCTGATCAAATTAAAAATAAGAAATTAG
>JBNAKH010000137.1:0-3617 GCA_052047495.1 Candidatus Pelagibacter sp. | reverse complement strand
GAAAGTGATATAAAGAATTTAGAAGATGAATTAGATAAACTTAAAGATCCATACAATCAAAGCGGACTCTCTGAAGTAGATACACAAAAAATTTCTCAGATACAAAACGAGTTAGATGAAAAATTAAAAATGGTATATGCAAATCTAGATCCTTGGCAAACTACAATGGTAGCTAGACATGAGGATAGGCCAAAGTCAAAATTTTTTATAGATAATTTGTTTCAAGATTTCATCCCGTTATCAGGGGATCGTTTTTATGGCGAGGATCTTTCAGTACTATCTGGATTTGCAAAGTTTAATGGTTTATCAGTTTTAGTTATTGGACAGGAAAAAGGAGAGGATTTAGATTCAAGAATCAAAAGAAATTTTGGTATGATGAGGCCAGAAGGTTACAGAAAGTCTATTCGGTTAATGCAGCTGGCTGATAAATTTAATATACCAATTATATCATTTATTGATACTCCTGGCGCTTATCCTGGTGTTGGTGCTGAGGAAAGAGGTCAGGCAGAGGCCATCGCAAAATCAATAGAATGTTGTATGAAATTAAAAGTTCCAACGATTGCAATTGTTATCGGGGAAGGTGGCTCGGGAGGTGCAATTGCTCTTGCATCATCTAATAAAGTTTTAATGTTAGAAAATGCAATTTATTCAGTTATTTCTCCTGAGGGATGTGCAACAATTTTATGGCGAGATCCAAAAAAAATGCTTGATGCCGCTATAGCGATGAAGCTTTCGGCTAAAGATTTACTAGAGCTTGAGATAATAGATGAAATTATACCAGAGCCGTCAGGTGGTGCACACAGAGACAAAGATTTGATATTAGAAAATGTTAGAAAAGCTCTAAATAAAAATTTAGAAAATTTTAAACAAATGTCTCCAGAGGAAATATTTGATGGTAGAAAAAATAAATTTTTAAAAATAGGTAGAAGTAAAGGATTTATGAGGAATTTAAATGAATTAAGTTCACTAAATTTAGAAAAAAATAATTTTAATCACTTTTTAAAATCCAAAAAAATATTTGTTGTTGGTGTTGGACTTACAATTTTTTTTATAGGATTAATTCTTTACTTTTTATAAAGCTCCACAGCATCGCTTATATTTCTTACCAGAACCACATGGGCAAGGTTCGTTTCTACTTATTTTTTTATCAAATGTTTTTTTATAATTATCTTTTTTTTCATCATTATCCACGTTTTTAGTTTGCGATTGAACCAAGGTTAGATTCATTAATATTGTTATAAAATCTAGTTTCAATCTATTTAATAAACTTTCAAATAAGTGAAATGCTTCTTTTTTATATTCCACTAAAGGATCTCTTTGACCATAAGATCTTAGCCCAATAACTTGTCTTAGTTGCTCTAAATATTGAATATGAGATTTCCAATTAATATCAATAGTTTGTAAAAAAATTCTTTTTTCTAAATCTTGTGATTGATCTTTACCTAACAAATTTATCCTTTCCTCCCTAGAGACTTGAAATTTCTTATTTAATGACTCCCTTAAGTCTTTATCACTACAATTTGTAAGTTCCTCTAAATATGAATATATAAAATTTTTTCCTAAAATTGATTTAAGTTTGTTTTCAAAATCAGTGTTTTTAGGATTGGATTTTTTCATTATTTTAAGCCTAATGAGATCATCAATTATTTCATTTAAAAAACTATTAGAATAATCAAAAATTGTCTCACTATTCATAGCATCTTCTCTTTGACTAAAGATTACATTTCTTTGGTCATTTAAAACGTTGTCGAATTTTATTAATGTTTTTCTTATGTCAAAATTTCGAGCCTCTACTTTTTGCTGAGCTCTCTCTAAAGCTTTATTTATCCAAGGATGATCAATACTTTCTCCATCTTTAAGACCAAGTTTTTGTAATATATTATTCATTGAGTCTGACCCAAAAATTCTCATTAAATCATCTTCAAGACTTACATAAAAGATTGAATTTCCTTCATCACCTTGACGTCCCGATCTACCTCTTGCTTGATTGTCAACTCTTCGAGACTCCATTCTTTCAGTTCCAATTACAAATAATCCACCAAGTGATTTAATTTTTTCTTTATTCAACTTTAATTCTTCATCAGGAATTGAGCCTTTCTTTCCACCAAGCTGAATGTCTACTCCTCTACCGGAAATACTGGTAGTTATAATTACAGAATTTTCTTTGCCAGCGTTTGCGATTATTTCAGCTTCATTTTCATGATTTTTAGCATTAAGTACTTCATGTTTAATATTTTCTTTGTTTAATAGATTTGAATATATTTCAGATTTATTAATACTAGAGGTAAACACCAATAAAGGTTGACCTTTTTGATGGCACTCTTTTATCTTTCTAATGATAGCATCATTTTTTTCATCCTCTGTTCTAAATATTTGGTCATTAAAATCATTTCTTATCATTTTTTTATTTGTTGGGATGACAACTACTGGAAGATTATATATTTCGTAAAATTCTTGAGATTCTGTTACTGCAGTTCCAGTACAACCAGAAATCTTATCATATAATTTAAAATAATTTTGATAAGTAATTGAAGCTAAAGTTTGATTTTCAACTTTTATGGGAATTCTTTCTTTTGCTTCCAAGGCTTGATGAAGTCCATCACCAAATCTTCTTCCTTCAAGAATTCTACCGGTTAATTCATCTATAATTTTCAACTCATCATCTTGAATGATGTAATCTTTACCTTTTTGAAATAAATGATTTGCTCGTAAAGCTTGATTTACATGGTGAACCAAACTCAAGTTTTCAGGATCATAAAAGTTATTATTTTTTAAAATTCCTGCATTTGAAAAAATTTTTTCAATATTGTTTATTCCATCATTCGTTAAAAGTACATTTTTGTCCTTTTCATCAACCTCATAGTCTTTTTCTTTTAAAAATCTGATTAATTTATCTATAGCTAAATATTGGGTTGTTCTATCCTCTGCTGCTCCAGAAATAATTAATGGTGTTCTGGCTTCATCAATTAAACAGGAGTCTATTTCATCAACTATAGCAAAAAAGTGTTCCCTTTGTACCATTTCATCTTTTGAAAATTTCATGTTATCTCTTAAATAATCGAAACCTAATTCACTATTAGTTGCATAAGTAATGTCACAATTATAATTTTGCTTTCTTAGAGAATCTTCTTGATCATTGTTTATGTAACCAGACGATAATCCTAGAAAGTTATAAATCTCGCCCATTTCTTGAGAGTCTCTTTTAGCGAGGTAATCATTTACAGTTACGATGTGAACCCCTTTTTCATGAAGAGCATTAAGATATGCAGCAAGAGTAATAGTAAGCGTTTTTCCTTCACCAGTTTTCATTTCAGCAATTTTAGACTCTTGTAGAACTATTCCGCCTACTAATTGTACATCGAAATGTCTTTCCCCTCTTTTTCTTCTTGAGGCTTCCCTGACTAATGCAAAAGCCTCAGGTAATATCTGCTCAATTCTTTCTCCTTTTTTAATTTTTTCTTTAAATTCAATAGTTTTTTTTGGAAAGTCCTCGTCTTTTAAATTTTTGATTTCTTCCTCTAATGAATTAATTTTGTTTACAATTTTGGCAATTCTATCAAGTTCTCTTTGATTATTGGATTTAATTAGTTTTGAGAAAAAGTTAATTGGATTTAGCA
>JBNAKH010000136.1:0-1307 GCA_052047495.1 Candidatus Pelagibacter sp. | reverse complement strand
GCTACTTATATAAAATGATCTTAGATCATTTATTCCATGTGTTTGATCACCATGCATGTGTGAAAAAAGAACTTTATCTATTTTTTTAATTCTATGTCTTAACAATTGTTGACGTAAATCAGGCGAAGTATCAATCAATATATTTTGATTAGAGGTTTTTAATAGTGCAGAACATCGTGTTCTATAATTCTTCTTGATTTTAGGATCACAATTACCAAAAAAACCATCTGGTCTTGGTACACCCATTGAACTACCACAACCAAGTATTATAAACTTCATATAATTTTAATTAAAAAAAAGATTATTAAAGTTATGAGTGGTTATTTTGATAAGTTCAGATTTTTCAATCCCCTTTATTTCTGCAAGTTTGGCTGCAGTAAAATCTATAAATGATGGTTCATTTTTTTTTCCTCGATTTGGCACTGGAGTTAAAAAAGGACTATCTGTTTCAATAAGAATTCTATCTAATGGAAGAGACTTAAATGTATTCTGAAGATCAACAGAATTTTTAAAAGTGATAATACCACTTGCAGAAAAATAAGAATTAAATCTTAAAAGCTTTTCTGCAAATTTTTGAGATCCTGTGAAACAATGCATCAAAATTTTTAACTTTTCATCTTTATATTCATTTAATACTTCGTAAGTTTTTTCTTCAGCATTTCTTGAATGAATAATTAATGGTATATTTGCTTTCAAGGCAGCTTTAATGTGAATTTTAAAACTTTCTATTTGTTTATCTCTATCTGAATTATCATAATAAAAATCTAGACCAGTTTCCCCTACTCCAATTATTTTTTTATTTTCATCTAAATTTTTTCTAAAAAATTCTGAATTAACATTATTTTTATCTGCCTCATGTGGGTGTATTCCGATTGTTCCAAAAATAATTTCATCTTTTTTTACGATTTCTTTAACTCTTGAGAAGCTTTCAATAGATGTTGAGATAGTTAATAATTTTCTAATACCAATTTCTTTTGATCGCTGTATAACATTTTTTAAATCACTAAATAATGGCTCATGATCTAGATGGCAATGTGAATCAATCATTTTCTTTTTCTATTTTGTTAAATAATATATCAATTTTATTAATATCACTTCCTTTTTCTAAAAATTCATTATTTGCAATTGTCTCAAAAATTACATCTTTTTCTTGAAGGTTGAAGATCTTTAATGCCTTAAGAGATGATTGTGGAATAATGGGGTATAATAAAAAAGTTACTTTTCTAACAATTTCAAGAGTTGTATAAACTATTGTATTTAACCTAATTTTATCATCTTTTTTTTTCCACGGTTCCTGATCATTAAAA
>JBNAKH010000135.1:0-3615 GCA_052047495.1 Candidatus Pelagibacter sp. | reverse complement strand
GATATCATTGAAGCATCGATTTCAAATTTTTCAACTAATAAATTGTTTTCATCTTTCGAAAAAGCAAGATGTGTAAATAAAATAATAAATAATCAAATTGGTATAGATATAACATCAAGTTATAAAAGGGCTTCCAATATACTTCAAAGTGAAATGGAAAATAAAGAAGTTGAAATAAGTAATTCAACTGATCCTGGTATTTTTAAAAGCGATTATGAAAAAAATTTGTTTAAAAAGATTACTGATATTAAGAAGTATTATTCAGATATAGATAATAATGAAAATTTTGAAGAATCATTATCGGTCTTAGCTGGAGCAAAAAAAGAAGTTTTCGAATTTTTTGATAATGTCAAAGTAAATGAAGATAATGAAGATTTAAGAAAAAATCGTTTGGAACTTATAAATATGTTATGTAAAACATTTCAAAATTTTATGAATTTTCAATTATTAAAAGCAAATAATGAATAAGTTAATTTTAAATTTTAAATCTAAAGACTCCAAAAAAATTAAAAATCCCCAAAATTTTTTAGGCGGTAAAGGTGCTAATTTATCAGAAATGGGAAGAATGGGTCTTCCAGTTCCACCTGGATTTACAATTTCAACAAACGTCTGTGATCTTTATTACCAAAATAAAAAGAGATTAAATTCTTCATTAATAAATCAAATTAAAAAAGAGTTAAAGATAATCGAGAAAGATGTGAAAAAAAAATTTGGAGATCTAAAAAATCCGCTTTTATTATCTGTGAGATCTGGTGCTAGAGTGTCTATGCCCGGTATGATGGATACAATACTTAATCTTGGTTTAAATGACAAAACTGTTAAAGCGCTAGCTAACAAAACATCTAACAGAAGATTTGCCAAAGATAGTTATAGAAGATTTATTCAAATGTATGGAAATGTTGTTCTTGGGGTAGAAAGTTATCATTTTGAGGAACTTATAGAAAATTATAAGTTAACCAAAGGAGTTTTACTGGATACAGATCTTGATGAAGATGATTGGGATGGCTTGATAAAAGATTTTAAAAATATTGTAAAAGAAAAAACAAAAAAAGAATTTCCTCAAGATGTTTATAAACAATTGTTTGGAGCAATAAGTGCGGTATTTTTATCTTGGGAAAGTAATAGAGCTAAAATTTATAGAAAGTTAAATCAGATACCATCTGAATGGGGAACAGCAGTTAATGTACAATCTATGGTTTTTGGAAATATGGGAAATGATTGTGCTACTGGAGTTGTTTTCACAAGAAATCCGTCAGATGGATCAAATAATATTTATGGAGAGTATTTAATTAATGCTCAAGGAGAGGATGTAGTTGCAGGAACAAGGACACCACAATATATTACGAAAAAAGCCAAACTAGAGGCAAAAGTTGAGGCACTTTCTATGGAAGAGGCTATGCCAAAAGTTTATTTAGAGCTTCATAAAATTTTAAAAAAGTTAGAAGCGCATTACAAAGATATGCAAGATGTAGAATTTACAGTCGAGAATGAGAAATTATGGATCCTACAAACCAGGTCAGGTAAAAGGACTGCAAAATCAGCAGTTAAGATTGCTGTAGATATGGTTAAAGAAAAATTGATTTCAAAAAAACAAGCTATTTTAAGAATTGATCCAAATTCTTTGGATACATTATTGCACCCAACTTTGGATGAAAAAAGTTCTATAGAAATAATTGCAAATGGTTTACCTGCTTCGCCAGGGGCTGCTAGTGGAAAAGTAGTGTTTACATCTGAAGAAGCTGAAAGACTTAATAATATGATGCAAGATGTAATATTGGTTAGATTAGAAACCTCACCAGAAGATATTCAGGGTATGCACGCTGCTAAAGGAATATTGACTGCTAGGGGAGGAATGACTAGTCATGCAGCTGTTGTTGCAAGAGGGATGGGTAGACCATGTGTTTCAGGCTCAAGTGAAATTGATATTGATTATGAAAAAAAAATTTTCAAAACTGCTTCAGTGGAAATTAAAGAAGGTGATATAATCACAATTGATGGGTCCTCTGGAAGAATTATTTTAGGAAGCGTACCAACATTAAAACCCGAAATTTCTGGTGACTTTTCAAGGTTAATGAGTTGGGCTGACAATGTTAGAAAACTTAAAGTTCGAACAAATGCAGAAACTCCATTAGACACAAAAGTTGCAAGAGATTTTGGAGCAGAGGGGATTGGTTTGTGTAGAACGGAGCATATGTTTTTTGATGAGGAAAGAATTATTTCTGTTCGAGAGATGATACTTTCTAAAACTAAAGATGATAGACTAAAAGCACTCTTAAAGCTTTTACCACATCAAAAAAAAGATTTTGTTGAAATATTCAAGATTATGCATGGATTACCAGTTACAGTTCGTTTACTTGATCCTCCATTACATGAGTTTTTACCAAAATCTGAAAAGGAAATTTCAGAGGTTGCAGAAGTGGTTGGTATTAGTGTTAAAGAAGTAAAATCTAGAATTGATGAACTTCATGAACAAAATCCCATGCTTGGACACAGAGGTTGTAGATTAGGTATTTCATTCCCTGAAATTTATGAAATGCAATGTGAGGCAATTTTTAAAGCTTTGTCAGAGCTTAAAAAAAATAAACAAAAATTTGCATTCCCTGAAATAATGATTCCACTTGTGTCAACTGAGGCAGAAATCAAAATAATGAAAGACCTTGTAATTAATACTGCAAGAAAAGTACAAAAAGAAAATAAAGTAAAAATAGAATTTTTAGTTGGAACAATGATTGAGCTACCAAGAGCAGCAATTAAAGCAAAAGATATTGCAAAACATGCTGAGTTTTTTAGCTTTGGGACCAATGATTTAACACAAACCACCTTTGGTATTAGTAGAGATGATAGTGGAAAATTTCTAAACGATTATATTGAAAACAAGATTTTTTCAATAGATCCATTTGTTTCAATAGATGAAGGTGTTAAAGATTTAGTTGAGATAGCTGTCACCAAAGGAAAAAAACAAAATAAAAAAATCAAGCTAGGTATTTGCGGTGAACATGGTGGTGATCCAAAAAGCATAAATTTTTGCTCACAAATAGGTCTCAATTATGTTTCGTGTTCTCCATATAGAGTTCCAATAGCAAGACTTGCTGCAGCTCAGGCTGAAATAAATAAATAGAATTTAGTTTAGTTATAAATGTTACCAACTTTTTTAAAACCTTATCACACAGATTTATCTAATTTAATAAGACTTGGTAGAAAATCGGATGGAGGATATGTTATTGACAAACGTGTTATTTGGAAAACTAAGGTAATTATTACCTGTGGACTTGAAGCCGAATGGAGTTTTGAAAAACAATTTCAAGAATATAATAAAAATTGTAAAATTTTAGCTTTTGACCATACAGTTAACAGCAAATTTTGGACTGAAAGATTTTTAAAAGATTTTATTTCTTTGTTGTTATTAAAAAAAATTAAACCTTATCAAATATTAGATGTATTTAAATTTATACAATACCTGACTTTTTTCAGTGGTAAAAATAAACATTTTTTAAAAAAAATTGTTTCAATAAAGGCAAAGCAAAATAATCAAATTACAATTTCCGAGGCTATTGGAGACAATAAAGATATTGTTTTAAAAGTTGATATTGAGGGTGATGAATACAAGGTCTTAAA
>JBNAKH010000134.1:0-7167 GCA_052047495.1 Candidatus Pelagibacter sp. | reverse complement strand
CATCAGACATTAAAAAAAGAGTTTCAATATTTTTATTTAATTTTCTATTCATCCCTGCTAGTTGAAATTCATATTCAAAATCTGAAACTGCTCTTAATCCTCTTAAAATAATATTTGATTTATATTTTTTGCATAATTCAGTGGTTAAAGAGCTAAAAGAAATTACGACAACTTTTTTTTTGTTCAGTTTCAAATCATAAAATAAAGCTTTTTTTACAATTTCAATTCGTTCATCAGAATCGAATAAATAATCCTTATTCTCAACGTTAGATACTGCAACAATAATCTTATCAAAAAGTTTTAAACCTTTTTTAATAACATCAATATGGCCAAACGTAATTGGATCAAATGTTCCAGGATAGATTGCAACTTTATTCATTAAACTAAGTTATCATCTATTTTATCAGCTGAAACAACTTTTTCTTCTCCAGTTAATTTAATAATTCTAACACCTTGAGTATTTCTACCCGCAGTTCTAATTTCTTTTACCGCTACACGTATTACTCTTCCTTTGTTAGTAGATATAAGTATTTCATCACCATCATATACAGGGAAAGAGGATGAGATATTACCATTTCTTGGTGAATTTATAATTCCGATAATTCCCTTCCCACCTCTATTAGTTACTCTATATTCCGTATGACTAGTTTTTTTACCAAAACCATTTTCTGTTATTGATAATATGAACTTTTCTTTAGCTTTTAATTCTGATTGCTCATCTTTTGATTTCTTCCCATTTTTTTTTGATTTATCATTATCTATAATTGAAAGAGAGACAATTTGATCGTTTGGAGACAAAACAATACCTTTAATCCCTTTAGAGGATCTACCCTTAAAAACTCTCAATTTTTTAGACTCAAAACGTATGCATTTTCCTAATTTGGTACTTAAAATTATATCTTGATCATCCTTGCAAATTTTAACTCCCACAATTTTATCATTATTGTCTAATTTCATTGCAATTTTTCCAGATGTATTGATTGAAGAAAAATCCTCTAAACTATTTTTTCTGATTTTCCCTTGAGCAGTAGCAAATACAATTTGATAATTTTTCATTTCAGATTCATTATCGGGAAAAGGCATAATAGAACTTATTGACTGATGGTTTTTTAGTGGAAGAATATTAAACAAAGATTTTCCCTTAGAAACTGAAGATCCCTCAGGTATTTTCCAGGCTTTTATTCTATAAACTAAACCTTCTGTAGAGAAAAATAAAACTGAGGTATGTGTATTGACTGATAGGGTTTGGACTACAGAATCTTCGTTTCTAGTAGTCATGCCAGTTTTTCCTTTACCTCCTCTTTTTTGTGTCTTAACACTATTCAAAGATCCACGTTTGATGTAACCTTGCAATGTAACTGTAATCAATACAGATTGTTTTTGAATGGTTTCTTCTATATCGTAATTTAATACAGCATCAATTATTTTAGTTCTTCGAGGTGATGAATATTTATCTTTAATATTCTTTAACTCTTCACTAATAACTTTTAACAATTCTTTTTTAGATGAAATTATTTTCTTATATTTCGTAATTAATTCAGCTAACTTCTTAATTTCTATTTCAATTTCATTTATTCCTAACGCTGTCAGTTTTTGTAATCTTAATTCTAAAATAGCGTTCACTTGTAAAGTTGATAAGGAGTATAAAGTTTTTGATTTTGAACTTTCTACAAGTAAAATTAATTTTTTTGACTTATTAATTTTCCATTTGGTTTGTAAAAGAGATTTCTTTGCATCTTCTGGATTTTTTGATGATCTGATTATTTTGATAACTTTGTCTAAATTTTCAACTGATACCGATAAACCTAATAAGATATGTGCTCGCTCTTCTGCTTTTTGTAAATCAAATTTTGTTTTTTTGACTACAACGTTCTCTCTAAAAGATAAAAAATTTGATAAGAAATCTTTTAAATTACAAGTTTCAGGTTTGCCATCAACTATTGCTAGTGTATTAAATCCAAATGAACTTTCAATTTGTGTATTCTTGTAAAGTTGTCTTTTTACTGTTTCAGGTTCTACCCCACTTCTCAAATCTATTGAAACTCTAATTCCTTCTCGATTAGACTCATCTCTTATATCTCTTATACCCTCAATTTTTTTTTCTCTAACAAGCTGAGCAATTCTCTCATTCAAAACAGATTTATTAACTTGATAAGGAATTGATGTGATAACCAATCTTTCTCTTCCATTTTTTAAACTTTCTATAGAAATTTCACCTCTAATTTTAAAAGAACCTCTGCCTTTGTTATAACCTTGTTTGATCATGTCTTTTCCAATTATTACTCCTCCAGTTGGAAAATCAGGCCCAGGTATGTGCTTCATAAGATCTTTAATTTTAATATCTTTATTTTCAATTAAAGCTAATGTTCCGTTAATTATTTCACCTAGATTATGTGGCGGTATGCTGGTTGCCATTCCAACTGCAATCCCACCTGCACCATTTACTAATAAATTAGGAAATTGAGCTGGTAAAACTGTTGGTTCTTTCTCCGTTTCATCGTAATTATTTTTGAATGAAATTGTATTCTTTTCGATATCATCAATTAAATATTGTGAAACTTTAGATAATCTAGTTTCTGTATATCTCATCGCAGCAGCGGGATCACCATCAATAGATCCAAAATTTCCTTGTCCATCAACTAAAGGTAAGCTCATTGAAAAATCCTGAACCATTCTTACTAGAGCATCATAAACTGACTGATCTCCATGCGGGTGATACTTACCAATAACATCTCCAACAATTCTTGCAGATTTTCTAAATTGTTTTGACCAATCATATCCACCTTTGTACATCGCATACAAAATTCTTCTATGAACTGGTTTTAAACCATCTCGTATATCAGGAAGTGCTCTACTGACTATAACACTCATTGCATATGATAGATAAGATGAGCTCATCTCATCATGCATTGAGATTAATTTTATATTCTTATCCTCAGGAATTTCGGTTTTTTGCATAAATATTAAAATGGAATTTCATCATCCATGTCATTTGATATTTGTGACATGTCATCATTATTAGATTGAGTGTTATCATTTGATATACTCCCACCTGAATTACCTCCACCTAACATAGTTAAAGATGAGTTATATCCTTGAATGACAATTTCAGTTGAGTATTTGTCTTGACCAGATTGTTCATCTTTCCATTTTCGAGTCGTTAATTGTCCCTCAACATATATTTGGGCTCCCTTTTTTAAATATTGTTGAACAACATTTACTAATCCTTCATTGAATACAACTATACGGTGCCATTCTGTTTTTTCTTTTTTTTCACCAGTATTCTTATCTTTCCAAGATTGACTTGTTGCCAAGCTTAATCTTGCAACACTTTTGCCATTTACCATTTGTTTGATCTCTGGATCTGCGCCCAAACGACCAATTAAAAGTACTTTATTTAAACTTCCAGCCATAATATTTTAATATTTGTTAAATTTGTTAATTAGAACTATACCACACTTTACTCTGAATATTAATTTTATTAAGTCAAAGCAACAAAAATTATGATGAAAAAGATAGTTATTAAGGGAGCTAAAGAGCACAATTTAAAAAATGTTTCTTTGGAGATACCCAAAGATAAATTTGTTGTCATAACTGGTCTATCAGGATCAGGAAAGTCATCTTTAGCTTTTGATACAGTTTATGCAGAGGGTCAAAGAAGGTATGTTGAAAGTTTATCTGCTTATGCAAGACAATTTTTGGATAAAATGAAAAAGCCAAATGTTGATTTAATCGAGGGGTTAAGCCCAGCAATATCAATAGAACAAAAAAATACTTCTAAAAATCCAAGATCAACTGTTGCTACAGTTACTGAAATATATGATTACATGCGTGTTTTATATGCAAGAGCGGGTATACCCTATTCTCCTTTTACAGGTAAACCAATAACATCACAAACGATTACACAAATTGTGGATAAAATTAAAGAGCTGCCAAAAAAATCAACAATATATATTTACGCTCCAGTAGTCAGAGGGAGAAAAGGAGAATATAAAAAAGAAATCCTAAATTATAAAAAAAGAGGATTTCGAAAAATCAAAGTAGACGATGTAATTTATGATATTGATAAAGTTCCTGAATTAAATAAGAAAATTAAGCATGACATATATATTCTGGTCGATAGGATAGTTCTAAATTCATCTTTAGGAAACAGATTAGCTGAAAGTATTGAGTCTTCGGTAAATCTAGCTAATGGATTAGTATTTGTTGAATATGAAGATGAAACCTTACCAAAAAAATATAGAAAAGTAGAAAAATTAATATTTTCGACTAAATTTGCATGTCCTGAAAGTGGCTTTACAATTGAAGAAATTGAGCCAAGACTTTTCTCATTTAATAGTCCTTTTGGTGCTTGTGAGGAATGTGAGGGAATTGGAATTAAACTAAATGTTGATCCAAATTTAGTAGTACCAAATCATAAAAAAAGTATTGCGGATGGAGCTATAGAACCCTGGGCTAAAACAACTACTCTATATTATGCACAAACATTATCTTCTTTAGCAAAACATTATGACTTCTCGTTAGATGAAAAATGGTCAAAACTTTCAAAAAAAATAAAGGATATTATTCTTTATGGATCTGATGACGAAGAAATCAAATTTTCATATGACGATGGTTATGAAAAATACTCACATAAAAAGACATTTGAAGGGGTAATAAATAATTTAGAGAGAAGATATTTAGAAACTGATAGTGATTGGAAAAGAGAAGAAATAGCTCAATATCAGTCAGATACTAAATGTGAGAGATGTAATGGTCATAGATTAAAAGATGAGGCATTATGTGTGAAAATTGACGGCTTGCACATTAGTGAAGTGACTGAAAAATCAATTTTAGATGCTGCAAAATGGTTTGAAAATTTAAAATTCAATTTAGATAAAAGACAGGTCAAAATTGCCGAACATATCCTTAAAGAAATTAATGAAAGATTAAATTTTCTTTTAAATGTTGGGCTTGATTATCTAACATTATCAAGAGAATCTGGTACTTTATCAGGAGGAGAATCACAAAGAATCCGTTTAGCATCTCAAATTGGATCTGGTTTAACTGGAGTGTTATATGTTTTAGATGAACCATCTATTGGTTTACATCAAAAAGATAATGTAAAACTGATCAATGCTCTTAAAAGATTACGAGATTTGGGAAATACAGTAATAGTAGTTGAGCATGATACTGAAACGATGGAAAATGCAGATCATATTATTGATCTTGGTCCTGAAGCGGGAAACAAAGGTGGTGAAGTTGTTGCGCAAGGAACTTTTGATGAGATAACAAAAAATAGAATTAGTATCACAGGAAAATATCTGTCAAACAAATTAAGAATTGATGTTCCTAAGAAAAGAAGATTAGCAAAAAATGGAAGGTTTCTAGAAATAACAGGTGCGACAGGTAATAATTTGAATAATGTTAATTTAAAAATACCTTTAGGTAGTTTAACTTGTGTCACCGGTGTGTCAGGAAGTGGTAAGTCAACATTAATCTTACAGACATTATACAACGCATTAAACTTAACTTTGAATAATAATAAATCTAGAAAAATTCCAAAACCATTCAAAGGTTTCAAGGGCACAGAATTAATCGATAAGATAATTGATATTGATCAATCACCAATTGGTCGTACCCCAAGATCAAATCCAGCAACTTATACTGGAGCTTTCGGGCCAATTAGAGATTGGTTCACAGGATTACCTGAGTCAAAAACTAGAGGATACAAACCAGGAAGGTTCTCTTTTAATGTCAGAGGCGGTAGGTGTGAAGCCTGTGAGGGAGATGGAGTTATTACTTATGAAATGCATTTTCTCCCAGACGTCTATATACAATGTGACGAGTGTAAAGGAACCAGATATAATCGGGAAACATTAGAGATAAAATTCAAAGATAAAAGTATCGCAGATGTTTTGAACATGACTGTTGATGAAGGATGTGAATATTTTGAAAATATTTCAAATATAAAGACTAAATTGCTTACTTTAAAAAAAGTTGGTCTAGGATATATAAAAATTGGTCAGCAAGCTACAACTCTATCAGGGGGTGAAGCACAAAGAATCAAATTAGCTAAAGAATTATCAAAAAGATCGACAGGAAGAACAATGTACATATTAGATGAACCAACTACTGGTCTTCACCAACATGACATCAAAAAATTATTAGAAATTTTACATACATTTGTTTCATTAGGTAACACAGTGGTTGTTATAGAACACAACTTAGATGTCATAAAAACTGCAGATTATATTGTCGATATGGGTCCTGAGGGTGGTGTAAAAGGTGGAAAAATTATCGCAGAGGGAAAACCTGAGGAAATATGTAAAGTTAATGGAAGTTACACAGGTAAGTTTTTAAAAAATCTTTTACAATAAATACCATTGTCATCTCAATCTAAATCAGTATAAAATTAAGAATGGGTAATTTACTTTCATCTTTATCAAAAACAGTTCACGTTTCTTTAGCAATTGCAGTTTTGTTGTTTTTAGGTTTATTTTATCAAAATGATGGTTTTAGTTTTGATGCACTTTTCTGGAGTTGGTTTGCGAGATTTGTGCATGTAGTAGTTGGTATAATGTGGATTGGCTTGTTATGGTATTTTAATTTTGTTCAAATCCCAAACATGGCAAAAATTCCAGATGAACAAAAACCAGCCATTGGTAAAGTAATTGCACCAGCTGCATTATTTTATTTTAGATGGGGTGCTGCATTTACAGTTCTATCAGGTTTGGCACTTGCAGGTCTTAATGGATATTTGCATGATGCAATGACTTTAAGTATAGGATCTGGCATTCCAAAACACACAGCTATAGGAATTGGGATGTGGTTAGGTCTAGTTATGGCATTTAATGTGTGGTTTGTAATATGGCCAAATCAAAAAAGAGCTTTGGGTATTGTTGAATGTGAACCTGATCTAAAAGTCAAGTCAGCAAGAACAGCTATGTTATTTTCAAGAACTAATACTTTATTGTCAATACCAATGCTACTGACTATGGTGGCCGCTCAAAACCTTTATTAATTACTTTCGTCTTCTCTTAAAACAGTTTTTTGTGAAACTCTTAATCTAACCAAAACTGTATTGGCAATATAGATAGATGAATAAGTACCAAAAATTACACCAAATATCATAGCCAAAGAAAAACCTTTTAATATTTCACCACCGAAGAGAAATATTGATAGCAA
>JBNAKH010000133.1:0-3456 GCA_052047495.1 Candidatus Pelagibacter sp. | reverse complement strand
ATAAAATAATTACCTTTTTAGGAGTTACATTTAAAGCTAATACAGATGATATGAGAGATTCTTCAAGTTTAAAAATGATACCATGGTTATCAAAAAAAGGAGCAATTATAAAATATTTTGATCCAACTGGTTATAAAACTGAATTTATGAAGTTTAAAAATGTAATTAACAAGACTTCAATAAAAGATGCTGTTCATGGAGCTGATCTTGTTATTATTCATACCGAATGGAATGATTTCAAATCAATTAATTTTCAAAATTTAGTTAAAGGTAAAAAGTTTACGATTTTCGATATGAGAAACATATATTCTTCATCAAAGATTAAAAACCAAGGTTTCAAATATTTTAGTGTTGGAAAGTAAAAATCTAATTTAACTCAAATATTGCATCTACCTCAACCGAAACGCCTAATGGTAAACTATTTGTGCTTACAGCAGCTCTAGTATGCATACCGGCATCTCCAAAAATTGAAGCAATCAAATCAGATGCGCCATTTATTACTTTAGGCTGATCAATAAATTCATCTGTTGAGTTTACAAATCCTGTTAGTTTCACACATGTTTTAATTTTTGATAAATCATTGTCGCAGGCTTTTTTAACTTGGGCAATAATACTTAACGCGCATCTCTTAGCAGCATTGTAACCAGCTGTGACATCCAATTCTTTACCAACTTTTCCTTTAATTAATTCACCATTATCATCAATAGAAATTTGTCCTGATATGAATAACATTTTTCCTGTAATTTTTGTTGCAACATAATTTCCAACTGGCGCTTTCGCTTCAGGAAGTTTAATATTAAGTTCTCTTATTTTATCTTCAAAACTCATTTTGTTTTTTTTCTTTTTGATTTTTTTGTTTTATCGTATTCTCTCCTTTTCTCAATTAATATTAAAGCTTCTTCCATCGTTAATTCAGTGGGGTCTTTTTCCTCAGGAATAGTTGCATTGAGTGATTTATATTTAATATAAGGTCCATATTGACCCTTCATGACTCTAACAGGTTTTTTATCCTCAGGATGTTCTCCTAAATCTTTTATCATTGCAGAGGACATTCGACCAGGTTTCGCCTCTGCTATTAATGTTATTGCTCTATTTAAACCTATTGAGAATATTTCCTCTACATTTTCTATTCTTGCTGATTTATTTTCGCATTTTAAGTAAGGACCAAATCTTCCAACGTTTAATGTAATATCTTTTTGATTATCTGGATTTATTCCTAAAGATTTGGGCAGCGAACATAAAAATTGAGCTTTTTCCAAATTAACACTCTCTAATTCTAATCCTTTTGGTATTGAAACATTTTTTAAAAGTTCATTTACATCTGACTTTAATTTTTTGGTTTTTTTCTTTTTCTTACTAATTTTTTCAAGTTCTATATCAGAAGGGATTTTCTCGTATTGAAGGTAGGGACCAAATCTACCATTTTTCAAATATATATCATTTCCATTTTCGTGTTTTCCTATAAATTTTGGTTCAGCCAATTGTGCTTGAGCAGCAGCTTTTGCTTTAGATAAGGGTCGTGTAAATTTACATTCTGGATAATTTGAACACCCTATAAAAGCACCACCTCTGAAACTATTCTTTAAACTAAGTGTTCCAGAACTACATAATTGACATTTTCTTACTACATTACCCTCATTATCTTTATCAAAAATTAATTCACCTAGACTATCATTTAGTAAATCCAACACTTCTCTAGTTCTTTTTTCTTTCACTTCCGAAACATTATTATTGAAGTCTTTCCAAAAAAGTTCCAAAACTTTAATCCAACTTTCTTTGCCAGTAGTGATCTCATCAAGTTGATCTTCTAATCCTGCTGTAAAGTTGTAATCTACATATTTTGAGAATAATTTTTCTAAAAAGGCTGAAATTAATTTACCTCTATCTGTAGGAAAAAATCTTTTATTTAATATCTCTGCATAACCTCGATTGGCAATAGTAGAAATAATACTTGCATACGTAGAAGGCCTCCCGATACCAAGCTCTTCAAGCTTTTTAACTAAACTAGCTTCAGAATATCTTGGTGGTGGTTGTGTATAATGCTGTTCATCTATTAGCGCCTCAATATTAATAGGTCCTTTAGACACAGCAGGTAAAATATTTTCATCATCATCTTTGCTTTGATTATTATAAATCTTTAAGAAACCATCAAATTTTAAAACTGATCCACTGGCTTTACAAATTGTATCATTATTATCTGACGTTATGGTGATAGTATTTCTGTCAAATTTGGCTGACTCCATCTGAGAAGATAAAGCTCTACTCCAGATAAGATCATAAAGTTTATTTTGATCTGTACTTAAATATTTTTTAACACTTTGAGGAGTTCTAATAATATCAGTAGGTCTGATTGCTTCGTGAGCTTCTTGTGCATTTTTAGCTTTTTTGCCTGAATAATTCAAAACATCTTTAGGCAAGTATTCATTACCAATTTCTTTTTGGATATAGTTTCTGAAACTTGTAACAGCATCTTTAGATAAATTAGTTCCATCAGTTCTCATATAAGTAATTAAGCCAATTGTTTCACCCTCCATCTCTATACCTTGATAAAGTTTTTGGGCAATTTGCATTGTTCTAGATGCACCAAAACCTAGTCGACTCGATGCAGTTTGTTGAAGAGTTGAAGTTGTAAATGGTCCAGAGGGATTACGATTTACTATTTTGCTAGAAATATCAGTTATACTAAATTTTTTTTTATTAATACTTGATATGGCTTTATTTATCTCTTCTTTATTTCTAAATGAAAATTTTTCAACTTTATTGTTGTCAAGCTGACTAATACTAGCAGTGAAATTTTGATTTGCAGTATCAGCAAATTTAATACTTAAAGTCCAAAATTCCTCAGGTTTAAAAGACTCAATTGCATGTTCTCTCTCAGTAATTAATTTTAAGGCAACAGATTGAACTCTACCTGCAGATTTTGAACCTGGAAGTTTCGTCCAGAGGATCGGGGATATATTAAAACCAACCAAGTAGTCCAAAGCTCTTCTAGCCATATACGCATCGACTAGTAATGGCTCAATTTGCCTAGGATTTTCAATTCCATGAATAACAGCTTTTTTGGTTATTTCATTAAATACAACTCGTTCAATTTCTTTATCTTTTAAAAGTTTTTTTTCATTCAAATATTCTTTGACATGCCAAGCAATGGCCTCACCTTCACGATCAGGGTCAGTCGCTAATATAATTTTAGATGAGTCTTTAGCCGCATCAGTTATTTCTTTTAAATATTTTTTTGAAAAACTATCAACTTCCCATTCCATTTTAAAATCTTGATCTGGATTGACAGAACCATTTTTTGACGGCAAATCTCTTATATGACCATAACTCGCTAAAACTTTATAATTATCACCTAGGTATTTATTAATAGTTTTTGCTTTAGCAGGACTTTCTACAATGACCAAATTCATAAACTACAAACTACCCAAAAGCTTTAGATAGTCAATTTAATAAATT
>JBNAKH010000132.1:0-1353 GCA_052047495.1 Candidatus Pelagibacter sp. | reverse complement strand
GTCTCTATCCAAAAATTAGAAACAGAAATACAAGAATTATTTAAACAAAAAGAATATTCTAAGGTAATATTTAATATTACTTTAGAGACTACTGAGGAAGAACGATCAGCATTTTTGTGTAACCTTTTGGGCTTAAGCAGAATTGCAAACAGCAGAAATAATAAAGATGCTTTAATTTTGGCAATAAAAGATTTTAAGTTTGGATATTTAAAAGAAAAAAATACAGTACATGCCATAGATGGTCTTGCCAATTTTATTACTGCAAATGTCTTTTTAAAAGACTTACTAAAGGATTTTGAATTTGATTTTACTGAAATTTTAGATTTTTATAAAACATCTGAAAAATTTTGTGTAAATCATAGACCAATAAATTTGGCCATGGCTATGGTTTATCGAAGATTAAATGATGCAAAAAAATTAATTTTTCATTTCAAAAGAATAATAGATTCAAACAAATTTGATGTAGTGGATTTATGTAATTATGGTTATTGGCAATGTTTTGATAAAACATGGAAACAATCTGATTTCTTTAATTATGGCAAGTTTTTAGATCAAAATTTAAAAATAGTCCCCCAAGATCAGTTGGTAGAAATTTCACAAATATCTGGTTCAAAAATAAGAATAGGTTTTTTATCATCAGACATTTTAAAGGGCCATTCAATTACTTATTTTCTTAAAACGATTCTCTCAAATTATGATAAAAACAAATTTGAAATTATTTTAGTATTAAGTAATTCAAAAGAAGATCATTCTACAGAAAATTTTAAGAACCTAGTAGATGATACTATAAATATTTCCAAACTAAATAATATTGAAGCTATTAATCAAGTTAGAAAATTAAAACTTAACATTCTGATTGATCTAATGGGTTATACTTCAACACACCGTATTGAGTTATTTAAAAACAGGATGGCTAAGAATCAAATAATATGGATGGGGTATTGTAATACTACGGGAATAACAAATATGGATTATATTATCTCTGATCCAAATTTAATTAGGAATAGTGAGGAAAAATTTTATAGTGAAAAAGTAATATATTTACCTAAAATTTGGAATTCACATTGCGGATTTGATTTTGAGAGAAAAGAAAATCCTCCTCCATTTTCAAGAAATAAGCATTTTACTTTTGGATCATTTAATAATTTTGATAAAATTAATCAAAATGTAATTTCCACATGGTCGAAAATCTTAAAAAAGATAGATAATTCAAAGTTAGTTTTAAAAACATCTTCAAAAAAATATGCAACAAAAAGACTTATAGAATTGTTTCAAAAAAATAATGTATTGGAGTCAGTAAAAATTTTAGGGAGAACAGAAAAATTTCAGGATCATTTAAATAATTATAATCTT
>JBNAKH010000131.1:0-1265 GCA_052047495.1 Candidatus Pelagibacter sp. | reverse complement strand
CATTTTGTTTTTTTTCTAAAAAAGAAAAATTATTTTTTTCCATGATATCAAATATATTGTTAAACTGGGTTTTGAAATTTTCATTTATTTCTACAGATATACTTTTTATATTTGGATCTTTTAGGTAATTTTCAGCTCCACTTAAAATCAGATGCTCAATTCCATCAACATCAATTTTGATATAATCTGGTATTTCTAAAATTTTATTATCTAAAATATCTTTTATACTTAAACCTAAAAGTTGATACTTCATTGGATAACTCTGCTCTTTACCCTCAAAATTAAAATTTTCACCAAAAGAGTTTAAAGCTCCACCCTCTACAAATTCGCTGTGTTTCATCATCAAAAATTTCTTACTTTTGTCGGTCAGAGGATTTGTAAAAACTTTTATATTATTTTCTAAATTATTAATTGATATATTTCTTGTTAAAACTCTTAAATTGTTACTAGATGGTTCAAAACTTATTACTTGACAATTTGAATGAGTAATTGCTGCATAAATTGAATAAAGACCAATATTCGATCCTATGTCCCAAAAATTGAATTTTTTATCATTATTAAACTTATTTATCCAAGTAATTGTTTCGGGTTCTTTGGTAAAAAAAGTATTTACACGCCACTCTGTCAACTGATTAGGTATAAAAAATTTTATCTTTTTTTTATCTACTTCAATTATCTGGTAGCTGTCATTCAATATGAAATCTTTAAACCATGAAATAAAACTTTTTTTTAAAAAAAATTTAAAAAAAAAATCAAAAAACTTTACTAATTTATAAAGTAAATAAGAGAAATTTTTAAACACAATATAATTAATTTATTGTAAATTTAAAGTATTTTAATAAGTATGGATTAATTTTATCAAAAATTTTCATTTTGTAATAATTTATATTTTCTAACTCACAAGCTTTTTTCAAATCATATGTCATTAAGTTATATACTAAAGCCAATCTGTTGGAATTTTTATCTCCCTCATATGAATGCCAACTATAATTTTCTGATCTAGAAAAAAAGAATGCTCTATTCTGTTTCCACTCAATTTCTTTCTTATTTTTACCAAGCTGATTATCATAAATAAATGTTCCTTTATTTTTTTTGGGAAGCAGATATATTACTCCACTTAATAGTTTATTTGGTGTATCTCGATGAATTGGAAATGTAAAATTTTTACCTGTTTCAACAATGTGAAACTCTGAATAATCATATAAGTCTAATTTTTTTGGTGCCAATTCCTCAAGAATATTCATTGCCTTTTTATTATATTCAGT
>JBNAKH010000130.1:0-8816 GCA_052047495.1 Candidatus Pelagibacter sp. | reverse complement strand
TAGTTTTAAAATTAGTTAAATTACAGCTATCCCTGAAACCTCAATTCAATTTAAAATTTAATTTTAGTTTAGAAAAACATATTCAAGGTTTTTTTGACAAAATTTCAGAGACAATTTCAAGTTATAAAGTTTTAAAACGTGATGAAAAAAGAAGAATTAAGATAGAAAAAATTGAAAGAGAAAGGGCAGAAAAAATTGAGTTGGCTAAACAAAAAGAGGAAGAACAAGCTCTCAGAGTTAAACTAAAAGAACAAACACTTAAAGAAGAAGCTAGATTAGAAAAACAACGAGTAAAAGATATAAAATTATTCCTAAGAAAAGAGCAAGCACTTTTGAGAATTGAGCAAGCTGAAAAACAAAAACAGTTTTTAAAACAATTAAGACTAGATAAACAAATTGAAAAATTCAGAATTAGAGAAGTCAAGGAACTAGAAAAACTTGAGAAAATTTCTTTAAAAGAAAAAAGAGAAGACTATGCAGGTTTACAGGAAAGAATTGATAAACTTAAGGAAAAATATCGATTACTTCGAGATCAAAAAATTAAAGAAAGGGTTGAAGCTTTAGGGGTTAAACTTCAAGGTGATGAAGATAGAGAAACCTTATTAGAAAAAGAAAAAGAATATACTTTAGCAAGACAAAAAATTGAATTTGCATTAGAAAGTTTTTACAGAAGTGCAAGTAGCCTGGTATTTCAGTTAAATAAAAGACATATCACCCGCGATATGTCTATTTTCCGTTGTATAGACAGAAGATTTGAAACAGGTGAAGTTTTTATTAAATGGGATGAGTCACAAGATGATGATTGGTTATTATTAATTTATATTAAAAATAATTCTCCAGATGAAGGAATTGTTATTGAAGATAAAACTAATCCTGAAAAAAATCTTTCTCATGAGTTTAGAAATGTAGATATTTTCAAAGCGTCAGATACAATGGTAGACTCTTTAACGCAACTCATTGCAAGGAAAAGAGCCAAAAATAACAATTAAACATTTATATTAAATTAGGTATTATCTGTAATGATTTTAGGATCTGCCTTTTTAATAATTTTATATTTAATTTTCAGATACATTATTGCGTGGATCGCATATTTTAATAACTTAGATCCAAGACTTGGTGATAGTACATGGAGGTTTACGTATGATTATCCAGTAGTCGGTGAGAGAGATATATCTGATTTGGATGATAAGGACTTTGTTAGATTAAGAAGAAAAAAGAATAAAATTATTTTATTAATGTACTCAATAGTCTTAGTGATGTTTGTATCTTCTATGTCTCTATTAAGTAAATTTTTATTATTTTTTACAAGTTAGATTTTTTAAGTTGCTGTTTATTTTTTAAGTAAAGAAAAAAAGCTACTATTTCATATAAAATTGTAAATACATTAAAGATGATTGGTAATTTAAAAAATTTATAAAGAAATTTATATTTTGGCATTTTTTTCCATAATAATAAAAAAGCTTCTGCACCTCCAATAACTTTTTCACCATCTTTGACATGCAGTCTTCTCAAAAGTTGTTTACTATCTTTAGAGGTTTCTTGTACTGCTAATTCATTATCTGTAATATCAACCCAATCAATTTCATCTATTTCTTCCTTTTTATAGAGATCAATTTCTGCCTTACAAATTTTACAAGAATTATTAAAATAAACTTTCATAATTAGATGTTTTATTACTAATTTGTCCCATATATGTACATGCGTAAAATACTCTAGTTGAAAAATCTTTGAAACAATCTATTTAATGTCTTCTATGAGTAATTTCTTTGAAAAATCAGACCTATCAAGAAGTGAGGCTGAAAATATTATTTCGGATACTCTTCAAAAATGTGATGATGGTGAGTTGTACTTAGAAAATTCTAAATCCGAATCAATTTTACTAGATGATAATAAGATAAAAAATTCTAGTTATAATTCAGATTTAGGATTTGGGTTTAGAGCTATCTCCGATGAAGTAGTTGCTTATTCTCACTCTAACGAAATTTCAAAAAACTCCTTAAAGCAATCTTCAGAAAATTTAAAATCGACACTTAAATCTGTCAAAGGTACCTATAATCATGAAATTCCTAAATCTAATAAGAAATATTATGAAAACATCAACCCAATTGAACAAAAATCTCTTAATGAAAAAATTAAAATACTTAATGAAGTAAATAATTATTTACGTTCAAAAGATGACAACATTAAACAAGTTACAGCTAATTTTTTGGGAGAACAAAAATCAGTTGAAATAATTAGATCAGGTGGAGAAACTTTAACTGATGTTCGTCCTTTAATAAGATTTAATGTATCCGTCATGCTTGAGAAAAATGGGAGAAAAGAGACGGGTGTGTATGGTGTTGGGGGAAGACAATCTTATGACTCTTATTTAAAAAATGATAACTGGAAAAGTGTTTGTGATGAGGCTTTGAGAATAGCCTCGGTAAATTTAGAGAGTAAACCTGCACCAGCTGGTGAAATGAAAGTTGTGCTAGGACCTGGTTGGCCGGCAATATTAATTCATGAGGCTGTTGGTCATGGTTTAGAAGGGGATTTTAATAGAAAAAAAACCTCAGCTTTTCATAATTTAATGGGCCAAAAAGTTGCAAGTGAGGGAGTTACAATTGTTGATGATGGCACTATTGATAACAGAAGAGGTAGTCTTACGATTGATGATGAGGGAACCCCGACAGAAAAAACTGTTTTAATTGAGAATGGGATTTTAAAAAATTTTATGCAAGATCGTCTAAACGCTCGTTTAATGAAAACCAAATCTACTGGTAGTGGAAGAAGAGAAAACTATAGACATATCGTTCTTCCAAGAATGAGAAATACGATGATGCTGAGTGGCAATCAGACTCAAGAGGAGATGATTAAAGCTGTCGATAAAGGTATTTTTGCTGTGAGTTTTGGTGGTGGACAGGTTGATATTACCTCTGGAAAATTTGTATTCAATTGTACTGAAGCTTATGAGATTGTTAATGGTAAAATTGGATCTCCAATTAAAGGCGCGACACTTATTGGAGATGGACCTTCAATTTTAAAAGAAGTTTCTATGGTTGGGAATGATATGATGATGGATCCTGGTATTGGTACATGTGGGAAAGCTGGCCAAGGTGTTCCCGTGGGCGTTGCTCAACCATCTATACTAATTAATAAGATGACTGTTGGTGGCACAAAACTTTAAATGGTCAAAGATCAAGAATTTCTCGAGAAAAAAGCATCGTATTGTTTAGGTTTGGCTAAAAGATTAGGCGCAACAGAGTCTAGTGTGATTGTTAATAACTCCGTATCTGAAACCGTTAATTTTAGAAATAAAAAACTAGACGAGTCTAATAGATCAGATGATCTTGGAATAAGCATTACCACTTACATTGGAAAAAAAAAGTCATCAATTTCTTCCTCTAATTTGCTTGATGATAACCTAAACATTTTGATTGAAAAATGTGTTGAGACAACAAAAAATACTCCTGAAGATGAATTTAATTCATTACCAGATAAAGATTTATTGGCCAAAGAGGTTAAGGATTTAGATCTTTATGACGATACCCATATAGAAAACGATCAAAAAATAGATTATTTGAAAAAATTAGAATCTGCAGCCTCCAATGATAAAAAGATTGTTAATACAGAATCTAGTTTTACTCAAAATAAATCAAATTTTATTTTAGCCAATAGTGAAGGTTTTTGTGCTGGCTACAAAACATCTTCATTTACAGCTTCGAGTGTCACAGTTGCCAAAGATGAAAAAAGTATGGAGAGAGATTATGAATATTCCAGCAAATGTTTTCTGAAAGACTTGGATGACGCAGGAGAATTGGGTAAACAAGCTGCTGATCAAACAATTAGAAAATTAAGCCCCAAAAAAATAGGTAGTGAAAAAATTGCTATAATTTTTGACAAAAGAATTGCTAAGGGAATACTAAGTACTTTTGCAAGTGCGATTTCATCATCAGCGATATCAAGAGGAACCTCTTTTTTAAAAGATAAAGTTAACCAAAAAATTTTTTCTGATAAAATTAATGTCTTAGATAAACCGGATATACTCAAAGGTTTAGGCTCAAGAAATTTTGATAGCGAGGGGGTTAAAACTGATACTCTTAAATTAGTAGACCAAGGAATTTTAAAACATTATTTGATTGATACTTACAATGGAAAAAAATTAAACCTTAAATCAAATGGAAGATGTGGAGGTACAAGCAATCTTTATTTTGAAAATGGAAATATTAGTTTTGAAGATTTATTGAATTCAAAATCAAAAAGTCTCTATATTACAGAAACTATAGGACACGGAAGTAATATTGTAACTGGTGATTATTCTGTAGGTGCAACAGGTTTTTTAGTGGAAAACGGAGAGTTTAAGTATCCTATAAATGAAATTACTATTGCAGGTAATTTTAAAGACATGTTTAAGAATATTACTCTCGCAAATGATTTAGAGTTTAAATATTCAACCAATTCACCAACCATGATGATTGAGGGAATGGTTGTTGCTGGTAAATGAGTGAATTTTGCGTAATCGGCTCAGGTATTTCCGGAGCTACAATTGCGAATCTTCTTAATAAAAAAAATTCAGTAATCCTATTTGATAAAGCGAGAGGTCCGGGAGGACGTGCATCTTTCAAAAGAATGAAAGGTAATATAGGCTTTGATCATGGCACTCAATACTTTTCGCCAAAAACCCCAGAATTTAAAAAATTTACCAAAGATTTAATTAAAAAAAGAATTTTAAAGGTTTGGGTTGGTAAACACATTTTTCTTAACTCCAAAAAAAAAGAAAATAAAAAACATCTAAAAATTATAGGTAAAAATGGAAACAATGATATTAGCAAGTACTTATTAAAAAAAATCAATTGTAACTATCAAAGTGAATTAAAAAAAATTCATTATAAAAACAAACTTTGGCATTTATCATTTGTTGATGGAAAATCGAGATCTTTTAAAAGCATTATTTTGACCTGTCCTTTTCCACAATTAAAAAAACTCTCTAAAAGATTCATAAATAATTCTTTTTTAAAAAAATCAATTAAAATGGATGCAAATATAACTACTATGATTGCTATAAAAAAAAACAAGAAATCAAATAGTAGCTATCTTTTTGAAGATCCAATTCTTGGTTGGGCTGGTAATGAAAATTCAAAAAAAAGATTTAAATCAAAATATGATTTATGGACCCTTCAAAGTACATTTAAGTGGGCAAATAAAAAAATTAATCAAAATAAAAATAATAAGAAAGAGAATTCAAAAATTATGATTGATAAGTTCTTTCAATTATCAAATATTAAAAAAACGAAAATAAACTTCTCTCTTAATCATGGTTGGAAATATTCTTCAAATTCAAAACCTTTCAAAATTAAAAGTTTTTGGGATCCAAAGAAAAAAATAGGTGTTTGTGGTGATTGGTTTGTAGGACCAAGACTAGAGTCGGGATGGATAAGTGCACAGGACTTATTTAAGAAAATTTCAAGATAAATTATTCAAAGCTTTTTAATCTGTACTCCCAATTACCCATCCTGGAATAAGTCACTTTTAAAATTCTTAAATTTTCTTGATCGTACCAAATATTAAAGTCTAATTGTTTATCTTTAGGAATATTCATATCTTTAGATTTAAGTGTAAAATGATCAGCATCATAAATTTTTCCATAAAGATCAATTTTTTCTTTTCCTATAAAAGTAACAACCTGTTCTTTAATACTTCCAGATATTGGGCTTATTTGAGATCCTGCTTGTAAGATTTTATGATTCCACCAATTTCCAATAACGTTATTAGTTGTTGCTTCGCCATTGAATGAGGAGCCCTTGATATCATATTTTTTACTTTTTTTATTTAATTCTAAATTTACAAATTTTTCTTTATCATTTTGAAGAGTTTTAGAGTTAAAAGATATCAACTGATCTTTGATATATTTTTCTTCACCATATGACTCCACTTGAAAAATTGTTGCTCCTAATAGATCAACAGAAAATTTAAATTGATTTGTAATAATAGTTTCTTCGCCATTTCTCTCAAAAAAATAATAATTGTATCCAATTAATTCACCATTTCTAAAAATCTCCATTTCAATTTTGTTATATTTATTGTAGTGACCCATATGTGCCATGGAAATGACTGGAAAAATTACAATAAATAAGATGGCTATAAATTTTTTCATTTGGCAATTACATTAGTGGACTTTATCTATAATAGAAATAACTTATTAAGATGTTTTTAAAAATAAAGAAAATACCAAAAGTTAATTGGAGTTCTGACAAGCCATATAATTTTAAACCAAAATTTTCCACTTTCTTTTTTTTATGTTTTGGTCTGACGTTGTTTGGTCTTGGGGAAGGGTTATTGATTGTTTCCTTTACAGGCGCTTCTCCGTGGAGTGTTTTAGCTCAAGGTATTTCCTTAAATGTTAATTTAAGTATTGGAACAATTACTCTTTTAATAAGTATTGCTGTCTTAATTTTATGGATTCCTTTGGGTCAAAAACCAGGAATGGGCACAATATTTAATGCCTTAATTATAGCCTTTATGATTGATCTTTGTATTAAGTTTGTACCAACCCCATCAAATTATTTTAATCAATTAATCCTAGCAGTAATTTCTGTAATGATGGTTGGAATAGGCGGTGGCATTTATTTAGTTTCTAATCTTGGAGCAGGACCAAGAGATGGATTAATGATTGGTTTACAAAAAGTAACTAACTTACCAGTGGCAGCCGTTAGAGCTTTTTTAGAAATTTCTGTTGTAAGTATTGGTTGGTATTTAGGTGGAACAGTAGGGGTTGGAACTCTTTTATTCGCTTTTGGTATTGGTCCGTGCGTTGCTTTAGGTTTGTTTTTAGTTGATAAAATTTTTGATTAGGCAGCAGCGCCTGATTTTTCGCTTCTTTTTCTTTCATGAGGATCAAGAATAGCTTTTCTCAATCTACAAGACTCTGGAGTAATTTCTAAAGCTTCATCTGTATTTAACATACTTAATTGTTCAGCAATCGACATTTTTCTAACAGGAGTTAAGACAACATTTTCATCAGTACCTTGTGTTCTCATATTAGTTAATTTTTTTCCTTTCATGACATTAATAATCATATCTCCTGGCTTAGGTGATAGTCCCACAATCATTCCTGGATAAACAGGATCGTTATGAGTTACAAACATTTCTCCTCTTGCCTGTAAATTAAAGATTGCAAAAGCAACTGCCTTTCCTTGTTCCATAGAAATTAGAGCACCATTTCTTCTGCCTTCCATTTCACCTTCAAATGGGCCATATTCATGAAAAATTCTATTGATGACACCATTTCCTTTTGTCAGCGTTAAAAATCTACTTGTATATCCCATCAAACCTCTTGTTGGTGCATGAAATATAAGCCTCTTTTTATTTTTACCAGTGTCTTTTAATTCTATTAATTTACCTTTTCTTCTATTCATTGAGTCAATTATTTTTGATGAATGCTCTTCATCAAGATCCATTGTAATTTCTTCTATTGGTTCAAGTTTGTTTCCATTTTCATCTTTTTTATAAAGAACTTTTGGAGGGCTCACAGTCATTTCAAAACCTTCTCTTCTCATTTGAGTAAGTAAAATTTCCAACATTAATTCACCACGACCACTAACTACAAAAGAGTCATTTCCCTCATTTTCAGTAAATGTAATTCCAACATTATTTTGTGCCTCTTGAACTAATCGATCTCTAATCTGTGTGCTTGTTAGTTTTTTACCTTCTGTACCAGCCAAAGGCGATGTATTTACAGTTATGGTAATTGACATAGTTGGGGGATCTATTGGAGTGGCTTCTATTGGCTCGTTAACTTCAAGATCACAAATAGTATCTGCAACGTTAGCTTTTTCTAAACCGGCAACAACTACAATATCTCCAGCTTCACCAACTTCAATTGGGACTTTTTTAGTTCCCTCGTATCTAAAAATTTTAGTTAATCGACCTTCATCAACTTTCTCTCCATTTAAGTTGATTGCTTTTATTGCTTGATTAGCTTTTGCTGTTCCTTGTGAAATTCGACCTACTAAACTTCTTCCTAAGAAACTATCAGCATAAAGAAGTGTAGAAAGCATAGCAAAAGGTTTTGCTTTATCTAATTCAGCTGGTTTTACATGCTCTATAATTTTATCTAAAAGTGGGTTCAGATTCTCTCTAGGACCATCAACTTCATGATCAGCCCATCCAGATCTTCCACTTGCATATAATACTGGGAAATCTAGTTGTTCTTCATTAGCATCTAAACTTACAAATAAGTCGAATGTTTCATCTAGAACTTCATTAGCCCTTTGATCTGATTTATCTAATTTATTTATAACCACAATTGGTTTTAAACCTTGTTTTAATGCTTTTGCTAAAACAAATTTTGTTTGAGGCATCACACCTTCAGCAGAGTCTATTAATAATAATGCTCCATCAGCCATACTAAGCACTCTTTCAACTTCAGCAGCAAAATCTCTGTGGCCAGGGGTATCAATTATATTTATTCTAGAATCTTTCCAATTAATCGAGGCAGGTTTAGCTAATATTGTAATTCCTCTTTCTTTTTCTAATTCACCAGAGTCCATCAGCCTTTCATCCACAACCTCATTTTCTCTAAATGAACCACTTTGCTTCATTAGATTATCAATTAGGGTTGTCTTACCATGATCAACATGGGCAATTATGGTGATGTTTCTTATAGTATTATTCATAAATCTGGGTTCTTATACATATTTAAACACTTTTGAAAACTTAAAAAAAACTACACTAGGCTTGAATAAATTAAGGATTTTTTTTTAATTTTTATTTTTTTCGCTTTTCGCGTTTAAGTTTTCTTTTTTCTTTAAAATTTAATTTAGGTTTTTTTTTGACAC
>JBNAKH010000129.1:0-4601 GCA_052047495.1 Candidatus Pelagibacter sp. | reverse complement strand
ATAATTTTTTAATTGAATATTTACAAGACCTTGTCCAGCAAGAGCGCCGAAATGCCTTTTTTCTAATTCTAAAACTTTATCAATATCTTTTTGCGACTTTTCAAAATTACCAGATAAATAGAATACAGTTGCGCGTTTATTCCATGCCTCAGCCCATAATGGATCTAAGTTTATTGCTCTAGAAAATATATCTATTGCTTGATTATACTTTAATTCGTTTACTAAACTTGATCCTTTATTTAATAACATTGTCAAATTTTCATCATTTGGATGGGTGCTCCATATTTGCCAAATTTCTTGTTCAATTTTATATGCGGCTGAGTAATTTTGAGTTTTTAAATCATCAAACAATTGATTAAGTTTTTTAATTCTTTCATCTGCAATTGAATTGTTTAAATATGAAAAAACAATTAAAAAAATGATAAAAATTTTTTTCATCAAAACTAAAAGTATAACAAAATCAATACTGCTAAGACAAATAATAAGGCTGCAGTTAAAATAACTAAATTAATTTTAACCTTAAATTTTTGGTAAATTTTCTCATTAATCTTTTCCCAAAAAAGAACAATTAAAAAGAATATGACTGCAGGAATTATAAATTTAAGCATATCTTTAATTTTTATCACCTACATAAACTGAAACGCCTCTCAGATTTATATCGACATCAAATTTTTTGTGTAAAGGAGGAAAAGCTCTTTGAGAACAATCTAATCTATCGCAGGTTCTACATGACACACCTATTGGGATTTCTGATGACTTTTCACTCAAATTAACATTTTCAGTATATACAAAATCTTTAGCATATTTAGCTTCACAACCTAAACCAATAGACAAAATACTTTTTGCTCTACCAAATCTTCCAATCCCTTTTTCAACTGTTCGTGCAATACAAACATATTTTTCTCCATTTGTCATTTTACTTACAGCGCTTTGAATAACTCCAGGTCTTGTAAATGCAGAATAAACATTCCATCTTGGACACGCACCTCCATATCTTGGAATTTCAATTCCAGACAAAGAAAATCTTTTAGAAATATTTCCTGCCATATCTACCCTTAAAAAATGAAATGGAATTCCAGGTAGTTTTGGATCTTGCAAACAGGTTACTCTATGAGCTACTTGTTCAAAAGATGTTGCAAAAGTATTTTGTAATAATTCAAGATCGTATTTAAGTTTTTTACACTCTGAATGAAAAAGTTTATAAGGCATTAATATTGCAGCACCACAATAATTAAGCAAAGCAATTTTAGTTAATTTTTTTGACTCTTCTGATGGAAAAGTAAATTTAGTTAAATAATCCTCTATTTCTGTAATTGCACCCTCCTGTGCGATTTGTGCAGCTGCATGAAGTTTTTTTGTTTCAAGAGAACTATAATCACTCAACAAAAGTTCTTTTTTATTTTTGTTATAAATTTTAGAAAAAGGTTTATTTTCCTCTGGAATAACATCTTTAACAATAATGTCATATTCAGATTTTAAATGATCACAAAGAGCAACATATCTTGTACGATTATTTTTTTGAACTTTTTCAAAAACTTTATTGGCAAAATCCTCTAATTTTGGAAAATAGTTTTTATTTTCTTGAAGAAAGTCAGAAATAACTTCACCTGGAAATGAGTTCTTTCTATTATCAACAATTTTTCCAGAAATTTTTTCAATCTTATTTACTAATTCATGATCTTTTTTTTTTAAAATATCTCCTAATCTTACAATTGCTTTTCCAATTTTTGGATTAGTTCCTACAAGATCTTTGACCTCTGGCCCCAAAATATCAAGATCCTCAAATAATTTATCATCTAAAATTTCTGATAAAGTATTTTCTAAATTTACATCATCTTTTGATGTTAATTGAGAAAGTTCAATATTTAACTTTTCGCAAATTTTTAAAAGTAGATCCCCATCAATTTTTCTTTTTCCCCCCTCGATTAAATTTAAATAACTAGGTGAAATGTTTATTTCTTGCGCAAGTTTATTAGCTTGAAGACCCAGTTGACGTCTAAAAGCCTTGATTTTTGGTCCTATTTTTAAATCATTTTGACTCATATTTTCTATTTGTAAATTTTGTAAATTTATATTTACAATTATTTTCCTTAATTTACAAGCTTTTTATCCTTTTTTGTAGATTTTGTAAATTTTGTAAATTATAAGATTTACATGACTGATAAACAAAAAAACACAGAAAATGAAGCTCAAATCATAAAAAATGAGGACCTTGCAAGACATAATAGCAGAGGTATTTACATGAGAGATGATCATTGTGATTGGGGTTCAAGTGGAATGAAAGATTTAGTTGAGACGCTAAACGACTCTAACTAAATCAAATTTTACTTTTTCATTTTAATTTTAACTTCTGAGGTAACTACCAATTATGAGTGCAGAAAACATCTCATACGAACTAAAAAGATTTGCAGGCATTAAAAGAGATTATACCACCGATGAAGTTGAAAGATTAAGAGGCTCAATTAAAATAGAATATTCCCTATGTAAACAACAATCAGTTAAACTTTGGAAACTTCTTAATACAGAAAATTATATAAGTACTTTAGGATCTTTATCAGGAAATCAAGCAGTTCAACATGCTAAAGCTGGTCTAAAATCAATTTATTTAAGTGGTTGGCAAGTAGCTGCAGATGCTAATAGTGCTGGCGAAATGTACCCAGATCAATCTTTATATCCATATGATAGTGCTCCAAAACTTGTTGAATCTATGAATAACGCTTTACTAAGAGCAGACCAAATTCAACATATGGAACTAAAAGATGGTGATATGAAAAAAGAGAAAAGAATTGATTATATGCTTCCAATCATTGCAGATGGTGAAGCAGGTTTTGGAGGTCCATTAAATGTTTTTGAACTTACAAAAAAATTTATAAAAGCTGGTGCAGCAGGTGTTCATTTTGAAGATCAATTAGCGAGTGAAAAAAAATGTGGTCATATGGGTGGCAAAGTACTTGTACCAACAGGGACTATGATTAAAAATTTAAAGGCTGCAAGACTAGCAGCTGATATTGCTGATGTGCCATTAATAATTTTAGCTAGAACAGATGCAAATGCTGCAAAACTAATTACAAATGATTTTGATGAAAATGATAAACCTTTTCTGACAGGTGAAAGATCTCCAGAAGGATTTTATTACGTTAAATCGGGAATCGAGCAAGCAATTTCAAGAGGATTAGCATACGCACCATATTCAGATTTAATTTGGTGTGAAACAGCTACACCAAATCTTGAAGAGGCTAAAAAATTTGCAGATGCAATTCATGAAAAATTTCCTGGAAAACTTTTAGCGTACAATTGTTCTCCATCATTTAATTGGAAGAAGCATTTATCAGACGAAGAAATTGCTTCATTTCAAAAAGAAATAAGTAAAATGGGCTATAAATTTCAATTTATAACGCTAGCCGGCTTTCATACACAAAATATTGCAATTTTTGAATTAGCAGAAAAATACAAAAAAGAAGGTATGGCTGCTTATTCAAAGATACAAGAACAAGAATTTGCTCGTGAAAAAGATGGTTACACAAGTGTAAAACACCAAAGAGAAGTAGGTACATCTTATTTTGATGCCGTTTCTAATACAATAAGTAGTGGAAAGAGCTCAACTACAGCAATGGATGGCTCAACTGAGTCAGAACAATTCTAATAAAACAATTCCTCTTATATATTAGTCTATTAACTGGCCCAGAAATGGGTCAGTTAAATTTTCTAGTAATAAATCTTAACTTCCACATTAGTAGCTTAAATAACTTTATTAAGAGAAAGTTATCTTTAACTTCTTTTAAGTCTTCAAAAATCTCGTTTATCTTCAAAGTACAAACACCCCTTATATCCATATAATTTTGATTTTTAAATTCACTAAATTTTTCATAATAGTTATTAGTCATATGTTCTATGAAACAATTTGGGTCAGGTTGATTATCAATTTCAGGAAGTAAAGTTGCTTTAAAATAGTTCATGTTAAAAGAGTGAAAACCAATTGATGATCTTTCGGTAATCCCATAATTATGTCTAAAATTATGAGCTCTCTTTTTAAAAGACCACCACTTAGATTTTAAAAATTTATGAAATTGGTCTTTATTATAGATCCAAAAACAACAATAATTTTCTAAATCATTTATTACAAATTTCTTATCCTCTATTTTTAAATATTTATCCAATTTCCTCACAATATGAATACTATAGTTTTGATTGTCTGAATTGTTTTTCTCATAGATCAAAAATCCAAGATGAAAATTTTTTTTATGAAGTTGATCTTGGTATTTAAGCCAATATTGTAGATTTTCCTCTGAAAACTTAATGTCGTGTTCTAAATAACAAAAATATTCATAATCATTTTTTTGTTCTTCCATTAATGATCGACACTTCCAAGTTAAATAACCTCTATCCAAATCATTATCATTTATTTGATGCTTAATTATTCTAGCATCTAATTTTTTATCATCTAAAAAATCATTGTGCGTATGCACAAAAATATCATTTTTAATTGAAAGTGTTTTTAAGTTTTCAATATTTTCTTTTAAATAATCAAATCGTCGTAAATTTCTATGTCCCTCTTTTTTTTCGGGATTTGGATTGTAAAAAGGTATATGAATAGATATAGA
>JBNAKH010000128.1:0-1928 GCA_052047495.1 Candidatus Pelagibacter sp. | reverse complement strand
TTATGCGATCGTCGGCAGCGTCAGTTGTGTATATGAGACAGGTAAAAAGAATTATCCAAACACCTGATAAGAAAAACAAGAAGGCTACAATTGTTATTATAAGCCATAAAACTACTGAAAAAAATATAAAAAATTGTCTATCAATTTTTAAAAAAAATAAAAATATTCTCAAATTTCCAACTTTAATTAGACTTTATAATTAATGGATATTTATATAAAACTTTTTGAAGTTTTGTTTCCAGTATTCTTTGTTGTGGGTATTGGATATTATCTTGGTAAAAAAAATCCTAAAATTGATACTACATTTATCACTAATTTTGCTGCAAATGTTGGCACACCAGCAATGATTATTTATGCATTAAATCCGGTAAATATATCGTTTACTATTTTCATTAACTATTTTTGGTACTATGCAATAGCAATTGTTGGGTTCATTATTGTTGGAATAATCATATTATTTCTTTTAAATACCAAAGATATAATAAGAGAACTTCCGCCTTTAACAATGCCTAATACTGGTAATATGGGTTTACCAATATGTTTATTCGCGTATGGTTCTCAAGGTCTAGGTGTTTCAGCTGCTATTTCTGCCTTAATCATTTTATGTCACTTTACATTAGGTGTTTTTTTAGCAGATAGAAAATTTAGTTTACAAGTCATACTAAAAAGCCCACCTTTTTATGCAATCATTATTGCAGTTTTTTTACTTTATTATGATTATGAACTTCCAGGATTTATAGAAAATACCACTTTTTTATTAATGTATGCCACAATATTTTTGATTTTGATGTCATTAGGCATAGCACTAACAAGACTTAAAGTTTTTTCACTCAACAAGGCTATATTTTCTTCTTTAGGCCGAGTTATTGTTGGACCTATTATCGGTTATTTATTGATATTATATTTTGGTCTAGAAGGGTTTGCAGCTGGTGTATTACTGATTCAATGTTCAATGCCTAGTGCAGTTCTTAATTATCTTGTTGCATCAATTTATTCACCAAAAAAAATTGTTGATAGTGTTGCTAGTACTATTGTTGTGTCAACAATCATGTCCTTTATAACAATTCCAATTGTTGTATTCTTTGCTTTAAAATACTTTAATTAATCTATATCCTTCTTATATGAAGGCTATTACATTTAATCTTTTAGCGTGGGTGATGCTTCCAATTATGGATGGTTTTGCTAAATATTTAAGTGCAGAATTACCCGTATTACAAATCACTTGGGCAAGATATTTTTTTACTGTGGCGTTCACCTTACCAATTATGTTTTTCTTTTTTCGAGAAAATCTTGTTTGGACAGATAAACCGAAACTACAATTTATAAGAGGCTTAATACTTTTAACAGCAAACATTTGTTTTTTTTACGCCATTTCAGTAATCTCTTTAGCAAAAGCATTAACTTTGGCATTTGTTGCACCTTTGATTGTTACAGCTTTTTCTCCAATTTTTTTAGGTGAGAGGGTTGGATTTAGAAGATGGTCAGCTGTAATTATAGGATTTATAGGATCCTTAGTTGTTATAAGACCTGGTTTTGTAGAAATTAATTTAGCAAGTATTGCTGCGCTTGGAACAGGAATAATGTATGGATTTTATTTAATTATTACTCGTAAGTTAAGTACTTCAGACAATCCTTTATTAACTTTATTGTTAACTGGTGTAGTAGGGGCTGTTATTATTTCAAGTGTAATGCCTTTTGTTTGGATCAAGCCAACAATTAATCAATGGTCAATGATGGCTGCGATTGGTGTATTTGCCTGCGTAGGTCATTTATTTCTAATATTATCTCTAAAATACGCTGATGCTTCAAAATTAGCTCCTTTTAGTTACTTTGAGATCATTACAAACATAATTATAGGTTATTATTTCTTTAGTGATTTCCCTGATAATTGGACTTTCTTAGGTTTGTTTATTATTGTTTTAAGTGGT
>JBNAKH010000127.1:0-2587 GCA_052047495.1 Candidatus Pelagibacter sp. | reverse complement strand
TGTCTTTAAATTTGCATGTAATTTGTTTACTTCATTTAAAGAAATTAATTTTTTTGAATTTCTTGTTATTATTTCTATTTTGTCAAAAGAAATTTCAGGATTATTATGAAGTGGTAATGTCTTTTTTTTCTTAACTAATAATTTAGATTTTACACCATAATAGAAATTACACACTCTAGTGTAATATCTAGACATTCCGTCTAATGAACAATTTTTGGTTTTAGGCCTAGAGCACCCATTGCTGACCCTTTATCATCTTCCACTTTTAAGTCTTGTTTGTCTGCTGGGTATATATTTTTATTGATTATGTTTTCAATTTCTTCACCAGTTAATGTCTCATAAGTCATAAGAGCTTTGGCAATTTTGTGTAAATCTTCAACTTTTTCAGTCAAAATTTTCTTTGCGGTATTATAACCCTCATCAATTAGCTTTCTAATTTCTTTGTCAATTTTTTGTGCTACTTCCTCAGAGACTGACTGAGTTTGTGTTACTGATCTTCCTAAAAAAACCTCTTCTTGATTTTCGCCATATTCAACAGGTCCCATTTCTTCACTCATTCCATACTTGGTCACCATGGCCCTAGCAAGTTGTGTAGCTTGATTTATATCTGATCCACTACCTCCACCTGCTCCTGTTGATATATTATCTTTTCCAAAAATTACTTCTTCTGCAACTCTTCCGCCAAAACAAACTGCCAGTCTTGCTTTCAAATATTTTATAGAGTGACCATGTTTGTCTCTTTCTGGCAAATTCATAACCATACCTAATGCTCTGCCCCTAGGAATTATAGTTGCTTTATGTATAGGATCATAACTTGGCATATTGAAGGATACTAAAGCATGACCCCCTTCATGATAAGCTGTTAATTTTTTCTCATCCTCTGTCATTACCATCGAACGTCTCTCAGCTCCCATCATTACTTTATCTTTTGCCTCCTCAAACTCGTTAAGTGTAACAATTCTCTTATTTTTTCTAGCCGCCAATAAAGCAGACTCATTTACTAAATTAGCTAGATCTGCACCAGAAAAACCAGGTGTACCTCTCGCAATAGTTCTTAAATTAACATCCGGTGCCATTTTTATTTTTTTAACATGAACTTTTAAAATTTTTTCTCGTCCAATTATGTCAGGATTGGATACAACTACTTGTCTATCAAACCTACCCGGTCTTAATAAAGCGGGATCTAATACATCTGGTCTGTTTGTTGCAGCAATAATTATTACTCCTTCATTAGTATCAAAACCATCCATCTCAACTAAAAGCTGGTTTAGAGTCTGCTCTCGTTCATCGTTTCCACCACCTAGACCAGCACCCCTACTTCTTCCAACAGCATCAATTTCATCTATGAAAATTATACAAGGGGAATTTTTTTTTCCTTGTTCAAACATATCTCTGACTCTAGAAGCACCAACTCCTACAAACATTTCAACGAAATCTGAACCTGAGATCGTAAAAAATGGTACTCCAGCTTCACCTGCTATCGCTCTAGCTAATAAAGTTTTTCCAGTACCTGGTGGACCGACCAATAAAGCACCTCTAGGTATTTTTCCCCCAAGCCTACTAAACTTTCTTGGATCTTTTAAAAATTCTACAATTTCTTCAACTTCTTCCTTTGCTTCTTCTACACCTGCAACGTCATTAAATGTAACTTTACCCTTAAGCTCATTCATCATTTTTGCTTTTGATCTTCCAAAACCCATAGCTCCACCTTTACCACCTTGCATTTGTCTCATGAAAAAAATCCAAACAGCAATTAATAACAACATAGGAAACCATGAAAGCAGGACACCAAATAATGATGGCATTTTTTCTTCAATAGGTGCAGCTGAAATACTCACTCCTTTTTCAGAAAGTTTTTCAATTAAATTTGGATCGTTAGGAGAATAAGTTGTAAATGAGTTTCCATTTGAATACACACCTTTAATATTGTTACCTTGGATTTCTACTTTCAATACTTCTCCATTTTCAACAGATGTCAAGAATTCTGAGAATATAACCTTGTCCCCACCTCTAATATTTGTTTGGGGATTTTTAAACATATTATAAAGACCAATAGTTAAAAAAACTATGATAGCCCACATTGCAATGTTTTTCATATTCATAGGCTTAAAATAAGAATTATTATCAATTTAACAAGTGGCATTTTGTGTAAAGTGGCATTATTTTAGGGTTCTTTAGATATAATTATTGATCGATTGACCTTTTCAATAATACAACCACCTAATGTAGCTCTATTTAATCGATTATTTTCAACTTCCTGTATAATTTTTTCTAATTTTTTTCCTCTTACAGAATAATATTTTTCACCAATTAACTTTAATAATTCTGAAAAGGCTCTAAAAGTAACCTCTTGGGGTTGGAGAAAAAAATCACTATTGATAACTAATCTTTTTTTATTATTTAAAAAAGAGGTATTTTCTCGTAAAATTTTATCAACGTAAAACTCTATTACTCTGTTTGCATTTTTTAAATTTTTAATCGTTTTTTTTAATTTATTTTTATCTAAACCATCTCTTTCAAGATTTTTCAGTAATTTTCTTACTCGAACTCTTTGATATTTTTCATCATAGTTTGTTGGATCTTCTAC
>JBNAKH010000126.1:0-2622 GCA_052047495.1 Candidatus Pelagibacter sp. | reverse complement strand
TAATATGTAGCAAGTTTCCTAAAAAATAATCTTCCTCAGTCAAAACAGATAAGCAGGTTGCTTTATTTGATTTATATATATTAGCTATTTTTACAGGATCGTAGTCTTTAATAATTATACCTGCAGAGGGACTCGCCTTTTTAATTTCAGCAATAATTGAGAATTTTTTATTTTCAATATTCTTTTTAATCGTATCTTTAAAATCAACATATGTACTATTATTTTTTATTAATTCTTCGAGTGACTCAAGACTTATATTTTTTTTAAGCTCTAAAATTTTTTCACTTTTAATATTTATTATTTTTTCAAGAACATTTTCAGCCATTTTGAATTTTCTCTAGTTGTTTAAATGTTTGACCTGATAAAATATGTTTTCTAGCATCATCATAAGCTTTATCGAAATTCTGATGAGTTTCATTAACAACTAATCCTGCTGCCGCATTTAAACAAACCGCTTTAGAAAAATCATTATCCTCACCTTTAAATATATTAATCATTCTATTTGCATTATAAGCCGCATCATTACCAATAAGATTTTCAAACTTATCTGCATTTATATTTAACTTATTTGGATCAATAATAATCTCTGAGATAACACCATCTTTTAATTGAATTACATTAGTTTTAGCATAAGGTGAAATTTCATCTAATCCATCTCCGCTATTGACTATCCAAGCAAATTTAATATCTAAATTTTTTAAAGCATTTGCAAATATTCTTAATAGTTTTTTATCAAAAACACCAATAACTTGTCTTTTTACTAGAGCAGGGCTACTCAAAGGTCCAATCATATTAAATATAGTTCTTTTTCCAATTTTTTTTCTTGTAGGTCCAACAAATCTCATTGCGCTGTGATAGTTGGGTGCAAACATGAATCCAAAATTATTATCATTAATTTGACTTTCAATATCTTTTGGCTCTAAATTTATTTTTATATTTAAAGCTTCTAAAACATCACCAGATCCACATTTTGAGGATACAGCTTTATTTCCATGTTTAGCTATTTTAACACCCATACTTGAAAGTAATAATGCTGAAGCTGTAGATATATTAAGTGTATTCATACCATCTCCACCAGTTCCGCAAGTATCAATACAGTTTTCTACATTTACTCTTTTAGACTTGTTTCTAAGAACAAAAACTCCACCAGCTACTTCATCAGAAGACTCACCTTTAGCTGATAAAAGTGTCAAAAAATCAAATATTTCTTGGTCTTCCGCTTTACCTTCCATCAATAATTCAAAAGCAGATTTACTTTCATCAAAAGTTAAATTTTCTTTTTTTCTAATTTTTTCAATGAATTGTTTCATTAATCCTAAATTCTTATAAAATTTTTTAAAATTTTAATTCCTAATTTAGTTTTAATACTTTCAGGGTGAAATTGCACTCCATGTATATGGTATTTCTTATGTTGTACTCCCATTATTAGTCCATCTTGAGTCTGAGCAGTAATTTCAAGATCTTTAGATAATGATTTTTTATCAATAATTAAGCTGTGATATCTAGTGGCTTCAAACGTTTTAGGGAGATTTTTTAAAATACCAACTTTTTTTGAAAAAATCTTACTAGTTTTTCCATGCATTAGCTTTCTAGCTTGAATAATTTTTGAGCCAAATACTTGACCTATAATTTGATGGCCTAAGCAAACTCCCAGAATTGGTATTTTTTTATATAAAGATTTAACAATTTTAAGACAATTACCTGATTGATTGGGGTTACCAGGTCCAGGTGAAATTACGATCTTATGATATTTTTTTTTTAAAATTTCATGAGATGTAATTTGATCATTTCTAATTACTTCAACATTCACTTTTAATGAAGACAAATAATGGTAGAGATTAAAAGTAAAACTATCGTAATTATCAATTAAAATTATCTTTTTCATTTCAACGCATTAATTAAAGCTTTTGCTTTATTTACAGTTTCTTCGTACTCTTTTAATGGTTTGCTATCTGCAACAATTCCAGCTCCAGCTTGGACATAAAATCTATTTTTTTTTACAACAGCTGTCCTTAAAGCAATACATGTATCAAATTCTCCATTAGCAGAGAAATATCCAATGCCACCGGCGTAAACTTTCCTTTTTGTGGATTCTAGTTCATCAATAATTTCCATAGCTCTTATTTTGGGAGCTCCAGACACAGTTCCAGCTGGAAAACCAGCTAAAAGAGACTTAAATTTAGAAAATTTTTTATCATGTTTACCTATTACGTTCGAAACTATATGCATTACATGTGAATACCTTTCAATTATAAAACTTTCAGTTACTTTGATGGAATTAGTTTTAGATACCTTTCCGGCATCATTTCTTCCAAGATCTAATAACATTAGATGTTCAGAAAGCTCTTTTTTATCTCTAAGTAAATCTTTCTCATAAAAACGATCCTCTTTAATTGTTTTTCCCCGAGGTCTTGTTCCTGCAATGGGTCTAACAGTTATTTCACCATCTCTTAACCTTACTAATATTTCGGGACTGGCACCTATTATTTGAAAATCAGTAAAGTTAAAAAAAAACATAAATGGAGATGGATTTGTTATTCTCAATTTTTTGTAAATATCGATGGGTTTTTTTGTCAACTTAGTCTCAAAACGCTGACTTAAAACAACTTGAAATATATCTCC
>JBNAKH010000125.1:0-2775 GCA_052047495.1 Candidatus Pelagibacter sp. | reverse complement strand
TTAATTATAAAAATTTCACTTAAAGAATATTGGTTTTTGGTAATTAATTTGATGACCAAACTATTTTATCATTTTCATCGACAATCTTTATTTCATCACGTTCTGTATTAGTGCAATGACTTTTAGCATTATAGTTCATTACAATATCGTCGTTATAATCTTCATCACCCAGAATACCCCATAACTCATCTAGATCCTTTGCTTCGTATTCTAAAGTATCTTCTGCAACTTTATTTTCACTTTCGTCTTCATAAAAAGAACTATACTTGAATGTGACCATGTATTTCATTATTTAATAGACATCTTAAGTTTTGCAATTTTTTCCTCTAATTCGATTATAGATTTGGAAATAAGATCTTTTTCTTTCTTACTTAAGTCTTTTCCTAAAGGGCTGTCCGGATCCATGGCTTCTTGAACAACGTCCATAAGATCTCCAACTCTTCCGCCAATTTTTAATAATGTGTTCTCTAAATTTTCAAAGGAATTAACTTTTTTAAACTCATTATCTAAAAATAGTTGAAAATTATCCATCAAGGGAGTTCCTAATAAACTTCTTTGCATCAATATATCTAGTTTTATTGCATCACTTAAATAAAGGTTGTGATCTTTGTCATCTGGGTCACTACATTTTCTAAAGTGAGAAATGGATTTATTGGTAATATTTTTTACCTCATCATCATTAAGTTTACTGAGCATATTTGATAATACGTTTTCAATACTTAATGGATCTCTAATTTTAGTCATTTAAAAAAACTGATTTTAATTGATTTATTATTGATAACAATTTAAATTTTTACCAGAAAAAATGAGCACAAAAGATTTAATAGCATCAAATAAAGATCCTAATACAAAAAAGATTTTCAAATTAGCAGAAGAAACGATTAGAAAAATAACTCAATTACATTTAAATAATCCAAAAATAAAAGTGGAATTAGATTATTGGGATTGGGATGGAGGAGTATTAGGTGATCAAGACTCGGGTGATCCAGATGGATATTTGTATTGTAGGGTCGATGATAAGACCATATCTAATAAAGAAAGAGATGATATTATTAACAAAAAAGGTGAGATTTGGACTGATAGATTAGCTGAAGTTTTTCAAGATGAAAAAAATAAGAAAAAGGTAACAAAAGAATTTCAAAAATATATTGATTGCGAAGGTGACTATTCAGGTGCGGGTTATGCAATTATTCTTAATGGCAAACTAGCTTATTAGATTTTTCTATGAATTACAGATCCCTTGTTTGGTATTCATCTCTTGCAATAGGTGAAGAAAAAAATAATTTTGTAGCGAGCTTTTTAAAACAAAGTTGCGAATTACTTAATGAAGAGATTAACGAAGAGATAAAGAGAAAAAAATTACCATTTAGTTTTGGTATAGATTTTCTTCATGTTCAAAGAGGCGAAGAGGGTCTTGATCAATTATCAAATAAATTTAGTGAGATAAATGATCCAATTTTTACTAATGGGCATTCAATAAATAAATACAATCCATCAATCATTGACAAGATTAAAGATAAAAGTTTTTTTTATTTTCCACAAAATATTACCACCACAGGAATAAAAGACTTAGATCCTAATATTACAAAAAGAATATTCAAAGTCTCAAGGGCTGATCAACCTGCAAAGTTAAGATTTATTGATAATGAAATTCAAAACCATTCATCAAGCAAAATTTTTTTTCTTCACCAAGAATTAAGATTAGCTGAAAAAATGCTTCAAAATCATAGCGATGACAAAAATTTTGTAAGTTTTTCTTTTAAGGATTTTGATGAAACAAAAGCGGATGAAAAAGTAAAAAATATTTTTAAAGATCTTAAACCAGATGATTTAATAGTTTTAGATCTTAATTTAAGTAGATTTAAGTATGTATTTAATTATTTACTCGACAATAATTTATACAACAAAGTTATTAGCACGTTTGGTTCAATAGAGAACAGGTTTGAAAAAATAACATTTAACTTAATTCAATTAGTGGGCAATCATGGAATTCCATCAGTTTCAATTGAAGATTTAATGTCAAAAATTTACGGGGAAAATGTAACACCTACTGATAAAGCGTTATTGCTTGATAGTACATTTAGATTAGAAATTCCGATTATTGCATTTCAGGCTTTGAAAAAATGCTATTCTATTAATTCTGAGGAAATTGATGATGATAAAATTTTAGAGAGTATTTTATCTTTTAATAATGAAAGTGATGTATTTGTTGGAAAAAGAATTCAATATGGATTTAATCAAAATAATGAAAATATACTCAAAGAAAATTATGCTTATTCATTTCCAAATTCACTGCAAAATGAGAAATATAAAATACCAAAAATTCTTTACCCAACCCAGTATTGTACTGTAAATGGTGAAATAAAAAAATTTAGTACTGTTTATAACTATATTGATGTTTTAAGAGTGACAAATATTAATATTCAGGAAAAAACTTGGACTGCTGAATTTTACCTAGACTTAGTCTCCAAATCTGAAAATCCATTAGATCAAATTATTTTTAATAACTTGTCGTCTACAAATGATAAGTTTTCATCTAAAGAAATTTGGCGAAGAAAGGATGAATTGAATTACAATACAGTTCGATATTATATCGTTGCTAACTTTGACTTCTTAGCAATTGCTGACAATTATCCATTTGATTGGCAAAGTCTATATATTTCAATGACTTTGAAGGATAACTCAGAGCATATCTTGCAACCTATCCCCTTAGAGTTGGTGGATGATGAATTTGAGATAAATGAATGGAATATTGAAAATGCTTTTTCTGGAATA
>JBNAKH010000124.1:0-8707 GCA_052047495.1 Candidatus Pelagibacter sp. | reverse complement strand
TGCGTCTCTTGGGCTCGGAGATGAGTATAAGAGAGAGATCAATAATTTTTTTAATTTTCACAATATTATGGGTTTTCCCATTTTTAGGTTTTGGTTCTCCAATTGCATTACTAGGAGGATTTATTTTTGGCAAATGGCTGGGTACTATAATTGTGGTCATAGGTATGAGTGTTGGTGCAACATTTCTATATATTTTTGGAAACTATTTTTTAAAAGATTTTATTAGAGATAAATTTTTAAATAGATATCAAAATCTAGAGAGAAAATTTAAAAAGTCTGAATTTTATTATCTATTAATATATAGATTTATTGGAGGAATACCTTGGCAACTTAGCTGCATTTTGCCTACAATTTTTGATGTTAGGGTAAAAAATTTTTTTTTCGCATCATTAATAGGAATTATACCTCAAATTTTTTTAGCTGTTTCTTTAGGTAGTGGTCTGGAAAAAGTAATAGAACAAAATTTACAAGTTCCTAAAATTACAGATATAATTTTTTCACCTGAAATATATATTCCAATTTTAGCCTTTTTTAGTTTAGTCTTGATTACAATTTTTCTTAGAAAGTCTTTTTATAAAAATTAGTGGTGCTCCCACCAAGAATCGAACTTGGAATTTATCCTTACCATGGACACGTTATGCCATTTAACTATAGGAGCATTTGGATCAATTCTATTTTTATTGATAATAGAGCATTTTTTCCAAATTATTGCCTTAATTTTTTGATTAATATGATTTATATCTTACCAAGGAAATTTTATGGGTATTCATTACGATTATAAATCAACCAAAAGTGCCAAGCTCATGGAAAAGCAAGCGAAAAGGGAAAGAAAACTTGCTGAAAAAAAAGCAAAAAGATTAGCAAAAGAAGGCTCTAAAAAAGATGATAATAAGGATAAAGCTTTAGATGCATCTAAACCAATAACTTTAGATTTCCTTACCAATCCAAATAAAGAATGATTAATAAAAATAAAAATGAGCGCTTGAGCATCGCGCTTAGGAAAAATTTAAAAAAGAGAAAAATTTTTCAAAAAAAAAATAAAAAGAAAACAAAATAATGTCCATTCAGCCAGACTCTTGGATAAAAAAAATGTGTAAAGAGCATAATATGATCGAACCATTTTTGGATCATCAAGTCTCTGAGGGGAAAATATCATATGGACTAAGTAGCATGGGTTACGATGTCAGAATTTCTGATGAGTATAGAATATTTACAAATGTTAATAGTTCGCTAGTGGATCCAAAAAACTTTTCTGATGAAAACTTTATTGAGCGAAAGGGACCATACTGTATAATTCCACCAAATTCATTTGTTTTGGCAAAAACCATTGAATATTTTAGAATTCCAAAGGATGTCCTTTGTATTTGTGTTGGAAAAAGTACTTATGCTAGAACAGGAATTATTTGTAATGTAACGCCAATTGAAAATGAATTTGAAGGTAATATTGTTATCGAATTAAGCAACACAACTCCTAATCCTGCAAAGATTTATTCAAACGAGGGTATTGCTCAATTTTTATTTTTTAAATCAGATACCCAACCAGAAACGACATATAAATCAAAAAACGGTAAATATCAGGGACAAACCACCATACAGGTTGCTAAAATAAAAAAGTAATTTATGGATAAATTTCTGATCAATGGTCCTTGTAAAATCAAGGGTAAAGTCTCGATCTCAGGTTCTAAGAATGCATCTCTACCAATTCTTGCAGCAACTTTATTGTTTGACAAACCAGTAACTATTAAAAATTTACCAAGAGTAAGAGATATAGATACTATGCTTAATTTATTAAAATCTCTAGGATCAAAAATAATTCTATCTAAAGACAGAAAAATCGCAAAAATTATTAATAAAAAGAATATGAAAACTTTTGCAAGTTATTCACTTGTAAAAACAATGAGAGGTTCAATATTAGTGTTAGGTCCATTAATCTCTAAATTTTATAAATCTAAAACATCTTTGCCTGGTGGATGTCTTATAGGTGCGAGACCTGTAAATTATCACCTTAGTGCATTAAAAAAGTTGGGAATGGAATATAAAATACGAGATGGTTATATTTTAGCCAAATCAAATGGAAGACTTAAAGGTAAAAAAATAAAGTTTCCTAAAATTAGTGTAGGCGCTACAGAAAATTCTATAATAGCTGCATGTTTAGCTAGAGGCAAAACAATTTTAAAAAATTGTGCCGTGGAACCTGAAATTAAAGATTTAACAAAATTCTTATGTCAAGCAGGTGCAAATATAAAATGGTCTGGAAGAACCTGCACCATTATAGGAGTTAATTCTCTCAATCAAACAAGTCATACAGTTATGGCTGATAGAATAGAGGCGGGAACTTTTTGTGTAGCGGCAACGCTTGCTAAAGGCAATCTACAAATTAAAAATTTAGACCCAAAAATAATTAATACTGAAATAGAACTATTAAAAAAAGTCGGGGCAGAGATTAAAACTTCGGATAACAAAATTTTTATAAAAGGACCTGACAAAATCAAACCTATTCAAAATATAAAAACTAAAGAATTTCCAGGTATTCCAACAGATCTTCAAGCTCAATTAATGGTATTAATGTGCAAGAGTATTGGGAAAAGTTCTATAACTGAAAGTATTTTTGAGAATAGATTTATGCATGTCGCTGAGTTGCAAAGACTAGGTGCGAAAATAGATATTCAAAATAATAAAGCGTTGATTGAGGGCAATACCAAATTTATTGGTGCTGAATTAATGTCTAGTGACTTAAGAGCAAGTGTTGCTTTAGTATTAGCCGCAATAGTGGCGAATGGTAAAAGTATTGTAGGAAGAGTCTATCACTTGGAGAGAGGATATGAAAATATTGAAAATAAATTACAAAAAATTGGTGTTAAAATTAAAAGATTGAAATAATGAGTAAATATTTAGCAAAAATAATTGCGAATGATCAAGAGGGGCTACAAATGATTTCTGCTTGTAGTTCTGGCGCAAAAGTTAAAGTGACAGATATAAAGTATCTGGCATCTAATAAGGTTTTTTTGTTATCAATTGAAAGAACTAAAATTGAAACTGATCAAGAGGGTAATAAAATCAATAGTATCTGTCGATTTGATTTTGTTGATAAGGTAAGATCAAAAAATATCAATCAATCAAACAAAGATTTAGTTTTAGAATTAATTGGAATTGATTATTTGAAAAATAATGACGATTATGAAATAAATCTTATTTTTAATAATAATGCTCACATAGCTTTAACAACAGAAACTATCGAGGCGCGGCTTGAGGATCAAAACGAAATTAAATAATTATGAAAATATTAAATAGTAAAACTAAAAATTTCGATAAAAATTTGGATTATTTACTTTTTAAGAGGAGAAAAAGCATTAAATCTGAGAAAGTCTCTGTAACTAATATTATCAATGACGTAAAAAAAAATGGTGATAAAGCATTGATTAAATATGAAAAGAAATTTAATCAAAATTCTACAATCATTCCTAGTGCTTTAAAAATTTCTAAGTTAATAAAGTCTTTAAATCCTAAGGTCAAAAAAGCGATCGACACAGCCTATAATCGAATTTACAAATTTCACTCTTTACAAAAATTTAAGAATATTTCGTATACAGATCAATTCAAAAATAAACTTGAATATAAATATTTACCTTTAGAGTCTGTTGCAATTTATGTTCCAGGTTCACTTGTATCTTATCCATCCAGTGTGCTTATGAATGCAATACCAGCAATTGTTGCGGGAGTTAAAAGAATTGTAATGATAAACCCAGGTTTCAAGGGAAACCAAAATCCGGCTGTTTTATACGCAGCAAGAAAATGTAAAATTAAAGAAATTTACTCTATTGGTGGTCCATCCGCCATAGCAGCAGTTTCTTATGGAACTAAAAAAATTAAAAGAGTTGATAAAATAGTTGGACCTGGAAATTCATATGTAGCTGCTGCAAAAAAAGAAGTTTTTGGGGATGTTGGCATCGAAGGCATGATAGCAGGGCCCTCTGAAATAACTATTGTTTGTGACAAATTCTCAAATCCTGAGTGGACCGCGAGTGATTTAATCGGTCAAGCAGAACATGATCCTCAAGCACAATGTATATTGATTTCAAAAGACCAAAAACTAATTAGTAAAGTCCAGATGGAAATTTCAAGACAATTAAAAAGTATTCCAAGAGAGTCCGTGGCAAAAAAAAGTTTAAAGAGAAATGGAATTTTAATGTATGTAGCAAACGATAGTAAAATAATTAATATCGTAAATAAAATTGCGCCAGAACATTTGGAATTGAACGTAAAAAATTACAAATCTTTCATACCTAAAATTAAAAATTCTGGTTCGATTTGCTTAGGAAAATATGCTGTTATGGCAATGACAGATTATAACATTGGATCAAATCATATATTGCCAACTAATGGGTCAGCAAAATATTCTAGTGGTATAAGCGTCAATGAATTTTATAAAAGAATTTCTTACATAAACTTATCAAAAAAGGGTATTGAAAGTCTTGGGCCATCAGTTATAACTCTTGCAAATTACGAAGGGTTAGCAGGACATGCTCAATCTGTAAAAAAAAGAATAAGGAGAAAATAAATTTGTCAAAACAAGACTTACTTGAATTCAAAGGCAAGGTAACTGATTTACTTCCAAATGCTATGTTTAGAGTTCAGCTTGAAAATGGTCATGTTGTAACAGCACATACAGCGGGCAAATTAAGAAAAAACAGAATTAGAGTATTACAAGGTGATAATGTGACAGTTGAAATGACTCCATATGACCTCACAAAAGGCAGAATAATCTTTAGGGGTTGACCTTTTGCCTCGGTAGCTCAGGAGTAGAGCAGAGCCCTGAAAAGGCTTGTGTCGGAGGTGCGAATCCTTCCCGAGGCACCATCAAAACATCTTGAAATTAATTTAAAAGAACCTAACCTCATATTAAAATAAATAACTAAAGGACGAGTGAATAAGATGAGTACAATACAAGGAAAAGTAAAGTGGTTTAACGGCAAAAAAGGTTACGGCTTTATCGAAAGAGATGATAAAGAAAAAGATGCGTTTGTACATGCAAGCGCAGTTAAAGCAGCGGGCATGAGATATCTTAATGAGGGTGATAAAATAGAATTTACTCTTGAAGATGGTCCCAAAGGCCCTTCAGCAGTGAATTTAAAAAAATTAGACTAATTTTCTAAAATTATAAAAAGGGCGATATATCTACTAGTGGATATACGTCCTTTTCTTTTAGGGGTTGCATTATCATTTTTTTTGACTAAAAGACAAACAATGAAAAAATTTGAGAAAAACAAATTAGCAACAAAAAGTACTTTAAGAAAAGCTCTTAAAGGAACTAGTAGAGTTGCGCACGCTCACTTCCATGCTGGCTAAAGCTAGCGAATAATCATTTATATTATAATTTTAAATAACAACAAAATAAGATAAAACAAAAAAGGATATGCCTTGATGGTGAAATAGTATCACGTCGGTTTGTGGATCCGAAGTCGTAGGAGCGTAACCTACTCAAGGTACCAAAAAATGAGTAAAAAAAATAAATTAATTCCTGGATTACCCTCAGGTTTTGAAGATAGATGGAATAAAACATTAATTCTCAAAAAAAGACTATTAAAAGTCATTGAGAGTAATTTTATTAAATATGGTTTCGATCCTTTAGAAACCCCATCATTTGAAATTAGTGAAAATATAGGATCCTTTCTTGCAGAGGATGATAGTAATCCAATGTCTGATGTTTTTTCTTTTAATGATGGTGAAAAGAATATCACTCTCCGATATGATCTTTCCAGTCCATTAGCAAGATTTGTTGCCCAAAATAGTCAAGAACTTCCATCAATTTATAAAAGATACGCAATACAAAATGTTTTCAGAAATGAAAAAGCTGGTAATGCTAGATATAGAGAATTTACCCAGGCAGATTGTGATATAGTGGGTAATGTAAATCCAGCACAGGCCAATGCTGAATTATGTAATTTGATCGCAGATACATTATTAGATTGCGGTCTAAAAAAAGATCAATTTATTATAAACGTTAGTAATAGAAAAATTGTTCAGGGTTTAATTGAAGATCTAAAAATTCCAGAAGACAAGCAAATAAAAGTAATGAGAGCTATTGATAAATTAGACAAACCAGGATTTGGATTAATGGGTGTTGAAGAATTATTAAAAAAAGAGAGAAAAGATAAAAGTGGAGCTATTACCAAGGGGGCTGATTTAAGTGATGATCAAGCAGCACAAATTTTAAATTTCTTAAAGATAAAAGATTTAGATGAATTAAAACAAATTTCAAAAAATCAACTAACACAAGATGGAATTAAGGAATTAGAAAAACTATTTGAAGTTTTAAATTATGGAAGTAATGCTGCACAAGTGAAAGCTAATTTTACGATAGTTAGAGGTCTTGCTTATTACGATGGTTTTTGTGTTGAGACTAACCTAAATTTTAAAGCAAAAAACAGCAAAGGAAAAGAAGTTGATATTGGTAGTATTTGTTCTGGTGGTCAGTACAATAAACTAATTTCGAGGTTTAAAGGCGTTGATATCCCAGGCACAGGCATGAGTATTGGTGTTGACAGGTTACTTTATGCGATGATGCAATTAGATCAAATAAAAGTTGATGAACAAAAGCCAGTTATAGTTTGTGTAATGGACGAAAAATATTTAAATAATTACTATAAAATTTTAGAAACTTTAAGAAAGAATAATATTAATTCTGAATTATTTTTAGATAGTAAAAAAAATCTTGGCAAACAATTAACATATGCAAATAAAAGGGGTTGCCCAATTGCAGTGATTTGTGGGGAAAATGAATTTAAAGATAACAAAATAACTTTAAAAAATCTACTAGGCACTAAAGGTGAAAATAATCAAATATCATTTCCTAAAGAAAATTTAATTAATGAAATCAAAAAATTTATCTGAAAAAATCCTTAGATCTGTAAAATCTAATGGTTTTAAATATATTGAACTACCTTCAGTAATTGAGACAAATCATATTGTTCAAAGATCTGGAGAAAGTTTCAGGAAATTTATTTTTTCATTTATAGATCAAACAGGAAATGAATTGTGTTTAAGACCTGACCTAACGATTGCTTCTTGTCTAAGATATTTAGAAAACAACCTAAAGGGTAAAGAAAAAATATTTTATAGCGGACAAGCATACAGAAAGAGTGAAAATAAAAAGGATTCTATTATTAGAAACCAAATTGGTTTTGAAATTATAGGATCGCAAAGTGAAAAAATTGACGATAAAGAAATAATCAATACTTCGTTGAAATCACTTAAAAACTTTAAATATTCATCTGGAACAATCACTATTGGAAATGTAGAAATCTTTAATTTATTGATCTCAAAATTAGACATACCCAAAAGATGGAAATTAAGACTATCAAGACATTTTTGGAGAGAAGATTATTTCAATGATTTACTAAAAAGATTAGAAACAAATTCCGATGTAGATCCAACTATTGTTGAAGTTGATAAAAAACGTTACTTAAAGATGTTACAAGATAATCAATCATTCATTGTTGCAAACAGGACAATTAAAGAAATTTTAGAGAGATTTGATAAAAAGATTCAAGATCCAAGAAGACCAAGTAAAGGTAGAAATATTTCTAAAATAATTAGAGATTTTTTAAAAATAAAATGTCCAATTAATAAAACTGCTTTTGAGTTAAATAAATTTTTCAGAAAGAATAAAATCAATCTTGTTGTTGACCAAAAATATTTTCCAATTTCCAAAAATAAAATTTCAAAACTTAATGTAGTTTTTTCAACATCATTTGGCAGACAATTAGAATATTACACAGGAATGGTTTTTAAAATAGATATTAGATCAAAATCTAGAATTATTAATTGTTGTAATGGAGGACGCTATGACAAATTAATCTCTGATCTTGGTTCAAAAAAACAAACCCCAGCAGTTGGAGCTGCCTTAAATTTGATTAATTAGAATGAATAATATTATAAATATTGGAGTACCAAGCAAAGGAAGACTTAGAAAAGATGTTTTAAAAATTTTCAAAAAAAAAAAATTAAAACTTATTTCTGAAAGAGGGGAAAGGGACTTAATTGGTTCAATAAAAAATAAAAATAATATAAAAATCTTGTATTTACATGCTAGAGAAATTATTGAAAGATTAGGAGATGGATCATTAGATGTCGGTTTTTCTGGACTCGATTTACTTAAAGAAAGTGAGATTAATATTCAAAAAAAAATTAACGTTTCAAAGAAACTTGATTTTGGAAATGCTAATTTGGTAGTAGCTATACCTGATCCATGGATTGATGTTCAAACAGTTGCTGATCTTGAGGAAATTGCTTTCGAGTTTAGAGATAAAAAGAAAAGCAGATTAAGAGTTGCAACAAAATATCCAAATTTAACAAGAGAGTTTTTGTTTTCAAGGGGTGTTACTCAATTTAGATTAGTTGAAAGCTTGGGGGCAACAGAATCTTATCCATTTACAGGATCAGCTGAAATTATAACTGATATAAGTTCAACTGGTGAAACTTTGAGAGCAAATAATTTAAGAATTTTAAAAGATGGGGAAATTTTGAAATCTCAGGCATGTGTTTTTACTTCAAAAAAAAATACAAAAAAAAAAGGTTTAAAAAATTTGATTAAATTACTTTCCAAGTAATTTGTCTTTGAAATATATAAGAATAATTTTTATTATATCTAAGTTTCGCAAGATTGCGTAAAGTCCGACCAAAACTCCTAAACCAATAATAATTTTTA
>JBNAKH010000123.1:0-2997 GCA_052047495.1 Candidatus Pelagibacter sp. | reverse complement strand
ATCAGCTAATTTTTCTAATATTTCTAAGTGAGTTATTTTTTTTAACTCATCTAATAGTCTCTCTTTAGATAATTTTGAGATACCACCGATATTAATTTTAAGTTTTCTTATTAATTCTGGATTATGCGGATGCTTTGAGTAATGGGCGAAAAATCTTAAATATCTTAAAATTCTCAAATAATCTTCTTTAATTCTTTTATCAGCGTCTCCTATAAAATTTACAAAACCGTTTTCTAAGTCTTTTTTACCCTCAAAGGGATCAAACAAGTTTCCATCTTCATCCGCATAAATGGAATTGATGGTAAAATCCCTTCTTAATGCATCCTCTTTCCAATTTTTTGAAAATTTCACTTTTGCATGTCTTCCATCTGTTAAAATATCTTCTCTCAATGAGGTAATCTCAAATTTGTACCCTTCTATAAGTGCTGTAATTGTTCCATGTTCAATACCAGTTTCGTAATAATCAATTTTATTTTCTTTCAAAACTTCACAAACCTTTTGAGGATCAAGATTTGTAGCCATATCAATATCATTTACTATTTCTTTATTAATGATTTTTCTTATGCAACCTCCTACAAATCTTACTTCACTATCTGATGAATAAGAATTTATGGCTTTAAATATTTTATTTGCTGGAGTATTTTTTGTTAAATCTCGAATACTTTGACTTATATAATTTAAATTATTTGATCTAAAAAAAATTGTATCTAAAAAATTTTTCATACTTGGCTGGGGCGCTAGGATTCGAACCTAGGATGCAGGTACCAAAAACCCGTGCCTTACCGCTTGGCTACGCCCCAATATTAAGTTCGTATAACACAAAAAAATCAAATTTATATAGTTTTTGAGGCTATACACCAGATATTTTTGTATTTTTGAATAAACCTTTTTTTCGCACGTTCACATCTTTTTTTTGTTTGAAAATATGCAACTAAAGCTGATCCCGATCCTGTCATTCTTACAAAAACTGGGTTTAGAGAATTCTCTAAATAAAGTTTCATATTTTTTAATCTTGGGTATTTTAAAAAAGCTATTGTTTCTAAGGAATTTTTCATATCTTTTAAAAAATTGATATCAAACATTTTTTTGGCTCCCTTACCAAATTTTGCTTTATCAAACTTTCTAACCTTTGAATAAATATCCTTAGTCGAACAACCAAAATTTGGCTTTACAATTAATGGGTAAATTTTTTTTACATTATTGAAATACTTTATTTTATTTCTTGAATTTAAAATCTTACTTTTATGATTTAAGCCTAACATCACATCTGAACCAATTAACTTAGAAATTTTTAACATTTCCTTATTTTTGATATTGATTATTCTCTTATGAGCCAAATATCTTAGTATACTTGCTGCATTCATTGAGCCACCGCCAAGACCAGATTCATCAGGTATAGATTTTTTGATTTTGATTTGAAATCTTTGGTTTTTCAAAAATTTTTTTTTTTCTAAGATTTCAAATAATTTAGAAACAGTATTTTTCTTGCCTATCCTTCGAGAAAATTTTCCATTGAATGAAATTAAATGTTTTTTTGATTTAATTTCTTTGATCAAAATTATGTCGTGCAAATCTACAAAGCTTATTATGCTCTCTATATTGTGCAAAGATTTACTTTTGCTTATAACATTTAATGCCAAATTTAATTTCGCGTGTGATTTTATTCTGGAAAAAGGCATTAAGAGCTTTTAAGACCTTCGATCATCTTAATATTAATTTTTTCAATTAATTCTTTTTCAGTATCTTTCATTTTCAATACATTGGTCCAAAAATATCTAGCCTGGATTTTTCTATTGAGCTTCCACAAAATATCGCCGTAATGGTCATTCACTATCGGATCATCCGGCATCAATTCTACGGCTCTTTTCAAAAATTTTTCAGCTCTTGGATAATCATCAGTTAAATAATAAGCCCAACCAATAGAGTCTATTATATATGGATCATCACTCTCAAGTTCGTAGGCTGTTTCAAGCATTTTAATCGCTTCATTAATTTTATAATCCCTCTCAAGCCATGAATAAGCAAGGTAATTTAGTATATAAGCATCGTCAGGTGTAATTTGAAGTGCATCAATTAAATCTTTATCGGCTTTTTCATAATTTTTAATTCGTTCATATGTGCCTCCTCTTCGATAAAGAATATCTGACTTGATATCCGAATTATCATCCAAATTTTCAATAATTTTAGAGTAATAACTTATTGCTTCTTCGTAATTTTTTGCTTTTTTATAAAAATTAGCAACATCAAATAATATTTTTTCATTTGGATTTTCAATTTTATCAAAATTAAATTTGATAAAGTTAAGAGACTCTTGATTATTTCTCTGCGCTGAAATTATTTGCGCTTCTTTTTTTAATCTAAACCAATAATAAAAATCATCATCCTTTTTAAATTTTTTAAGAACCTTTTTTGCCTTTTCATAATCTTTATTAAAATAATGATTTTCCGCAACTAGTGATAAATTAAATACAAATCTTGGATTAAGAAAATTTGATAAATTTAAGTAAAAATTTGACATCTCGTAATTGTCTTGTGCAGAATACAGATTTGATATTAAAAACAAAAATTCAGCAATTAAATCATTATGATTTTTACATGAAAAGACCTCTTTAAATTTTTGCAAGTTTCCATTGTCAATCCAACTTTTACCTTGTGATAGTAGTAATGTTGAATTTAAAAATTCTATTTCATCGGTAATTACTTTTGCTTCATTTAAGTTATCGTTTTCAACTAGATAACTTATATAAAAATAAATATATCTAGTAAAATCCGACTCAGGATCATTTATCAATTTTGAGAAATATCTCCCTGTGTTAGGATCATCTAAATAACACTTTTGAAATGTTTCTGAAATATAAGATAGTCTTCCAAAGTTCTTCTTATCGTCTAAAAATTTTTTTTCTTTAAAAAGATAAACATATTGTTTTAAGCTTTCTAGAATTGCTAAATTAAACCTATCCTCTTCTGCAAAATTATTTGCAATAGAAATATATTCAT